>NZ_JACSJN010000002.1:0-300000 GCF_018617135.1 Exiguobacterium sp. s163 | reverse complement strand
GAACCAAGTCTTCCGGTTCAGGCAGACGTCCCCCGCCAATCCATCCGCAAGCCAAGTTGCCGACACCGGGTTCAATCAACTGATAGCCGTATGATTTTAGCGTCTCGATGTTGCGCTGTGTGGCAGGATGTTCGAGCATGTTCACATTCATCGCTGGTGAGATGATGACCGGGCACTTCGCAGCCAAAATGGACGTCGTAATAAAGTCATCCGCAATCCCGTTCGCCAATTTTGCAATCGTATTTGCCGTCGCCGGGGCCACGACAATCAAATCGCTCGAGTCGACGACATCGATATGTGCAATCTTTGTCGGGTCATGCTCTTCGAACACGTCCGTATAGACCGGGTTGCGACTGAGCGCCTGGAAGGTCGCCTGACCCACGAATTGTTCTGCCGACTTCGTCATCGCGACGCGAACATTCGCTCCGGCTTGAACCAATTTCGATGTGAGCGCACACGCCTTATAGGCGGCGATGCCACCACTCACACATAACAAAATAGTACGATCCTTCACCATTCCCAAACTCCCCCTTATAGACAATGAGACCCAAGTCGCAAACGACTTGGGTCACACTTCATCCGTTGTTTTTTTCGTTCACGATGATTGTCGTATCACCCGAAAATAGTTCTTCTAACGCTTGACCGACCGGCTTATATGATTTTGGCTCGGCGACTTTCGGTGCTTTTCCATCTTGAATCTGACGCGCCCGTTTTGCAGCGACCGTAACGATCGTGTATTTTGACGGGATAGTACGTTGTAAGGCATCAATCGAAGGGTATAACATTAAATGACCTCCATCATGGCTTTTTTATAGAGTGACGCAACACGTTCACGTTTACAATGCTCGGCTGTCACGATCGCTTTAATTCGATCGATGGCTTTGTCGACCTCGTCGTTCGTGACGACATAGTCGTAGGCGTCCATCAACTCGATTTCTTCACGCGCGACGAGCAGGCGTTGCTTAATGACTTCTTCTGACTCCGTGCCTCGTCCGATGAGACGATTGCGAAGTTCTTGAAGGCTTGGTGGTGCCAAGAATAAAAAGACGGCTTCTGGGAGAAGTTCCTTCACTTGGAACGCCCCTTGCACCTCAATTTCAAGAATGACATCTTGGCCGCTTTCGAGCGTTTCACGCACCCACTCTACAGGCGTCCCGTAATAGTTACCGACAAATTCGGCATGTTCAAGCAGTTCTTTTTGTTCGATCATCCGTTCGAACTCTTCTCTCGATTTGAAGAAGTAATGCACCCCTTCAACTTCCCCTTCACGTGGTTTTCGGGTCGTCGCCGACACCGAATATTGAAGGTTGTTGTCCTCTTCCTCGCGAAGAGCACGGCAAACGGTCCCTTTTCCGACACCGCTCGGTCCAGACAAAACGATTAATAATCCTCGTTCTTTAAAATTCACTGCAAGCCCTCCATCTTCTAACATCACATTTAATTATAATAGCAGTCAATCAATTGTCCCGGCAAGAAGAAGTTCGGATTTCCTACTCCATCGTACCATATTTTCTGTTTTTCTGATAACGTAGAGACAGAAAATGAACAAAGGTGATGAGATCATTGGCTTATGATGGATTAATGACATATCGTGTCGTACAAGAATTACAATCGCTCGTCGGAGGGCGAATCAACAAGGTACATCAACCGTATTCGCTCGATTTGATGCTTCAAATTCGCTCGAATCGTCAGAACGCGCAACTCTTGATATCAGCAAACGCGATGTATGCCCGTCTTCAGTTGACGGATACACCGATTAAAAACCCACAAGAACCGCCGATGTTTTGCATGATGCTCCGCAAACATGTAGAAGGTGGATTCATCACGGCGGTCGAACAAATCGGACGAGACCGTGTCATCGTCATTTCGGTCCGCTCTCGTAACGAGCTCGGCGATGAAGAATTGAAGAAAGTATACATCGAATTGATGGGACGCCACTCGAACGTCGTCTTGACGACAGAAGAAGGCAAAATATTAGATGCCATCAAGCATCTCCCGCCTTCCCAAAACACGTATCGGACCATCATGCCGGGTAGTGACTATCTCCTTCCGCCGGAACAACACAAGTTCGACCCATTGACGGAGATGACAGAAGGATTGAAACGAATCGATTGGAACGCCGGCAAGCTTGATAAACAGATTGTCGCCACGTTCGCCGGCGTCAGTCCGCAAATCGCACAGGAAGTTGTTCATCTCGCAAAAACGCCGAATCGCGACTCCTTACAACAAGCGTTTGAGAACGTTCTTCGTCAACTCGATGGACCCTACGTTTTCCAACAACTTGCGAACGGCAAAGAACGGTTCGCTCCGATCGCGTTGACAGCCGGGGACATCGAATCCGAGGAAACGTATGAATCGAGTAAAGAAGTGCTCGACCGTTTCTACTATGAAAAAGCGAACCGTGACCGTGTGAGACAACAAGCACACGATGTGGAACGGCTCTTGAAATCAGAACTCGAAAAGAATCAATTAAAACGCCGCCGCCTTTTGGATGATTTGAAAGCGACAGAACGGGCAGATGAGTTACAAAAATACGGCGAGTTGTTGACGACGTATTTATTCCAACTCGAGAAAGGGATGCGCGTCGCCGAAGTCGTCGATTATTATGACGAAAACGGTGCAATCCTCTCCATTCCACTCGATCCACTCAAAACACCGAATGAGAATGCGCAGCAATATTATAAGAAATACAACAAATTAAAAGTCGCAAAAGTGGAAGTGAAGAAACAGATTGAGCTGAACGATGCAGAAATCGAATATTTAGAGACGCTTATCGCCCAACTTGACGTCGCGTCACCGTCCGACCTTCTTGAGATTCGCGAAGAACTCGCAGAAGAAGGCTACATCCGTCAAAAACGACAAAAGAAAAAAGCGAATCCGAAGATTTCGCTTGAAGCGTATACGTCCTCGACCGGAATAGAGTTCTTTGTCGGGAAGAACAATACGCAAAACGACCATCTGACGTTCAAATTCGCACGCCGTGACGAGATTTGGCTTCATGTTAAAGACATCCCAGGGTCTCACGTCATCATTCGTTCGACCGAACCGGATGAAACGACATTACTTGAAGCCGCATCAGTCGCCGCCTACTTCTCGAAGGCACGCGCATCGAGTGGCGTGCCTGTCGATTACACACGCGCCCGCTTCGTGAAAAAACCGAGCGGTGCGAAACCCGGGTTCGTCATCTACACGGATCAACAGACCGTCTACGTGACTCCGGATGAGCAATTGATGAAGTCATTGAAACAATCGTGAACATGAAGACCCGCCATCGTGATGGCGGATCCAGACTATAGACAAAGTATAGGTCTAATGTCTTTTATATGCCCAACCCGGACACGGCTCGCTTTCCTAGGGGCAAGCAGGGAGCCGCATCGCGACTGCGTCACTGCTGGGTCTCCCTTTGCTTGCTATTCCCTCAGGAGTCTCGCCTGCCCGTTCTTGGTCACCTTTTGTCCTTCATCCCATATAATGGTGTGAGAAGAACACACAGGGGTGGATCTGATGATCAACAAGTCGACACAATCCATCCTTCACGGTCTGACGAACGGAACGGATGTTGAACGGCGGGCCGAGGCGGATGATCGCGGGATTGATGACGGGCGGGCTCGGCGTTTACCTTCCCTTTCCCCTGATACATCGATTCGAAGTAAGTATCGAGCTTTTCTTCGGTCGTCGAGGCCTTGGAAGAAGACAAACGGCCGCCAGATGACGACCGTTTGCGTTGCTCGCCCGACGGCGCCCCGACTCCGACAGGAAAGCGTGGGCGCCGGAAGGACGAGTTCGAACATGTTATTTGTCAACAAGCTGGACCCGTCATGATCATGGCGGGTCTTCTACGTGTAGAGGGTTCACGTTTTCGGATCATGCTTGAACGCCTCGAGCTGTTCATGATAGTCGAGCAAATGCCCGTATAAAATTTCTGAAACGGATAAATCTTCATGTGGAAGTTTGAAGAGTGAATAGGGCTTGTCACATGTATAGAGAATGTCGTGATGGTGTGCCAGTAAGTATAAGAATTCAGACTCAAACGCCTGTCGCTCTTCCTCACTCATCAAAAGGAAAGCTTCTCGATGCTCGGCGAGACTCTCTAGCAACAAGACCAGCTTGTCTTCAAGGTGAATCAACAATCGGTACTGTTTGATTGTCATATGCTTCAATTTGACGTTCGTCACTTTCATATCCTCTTGGAGCATCATATGAAGCTCTTGATGGCCAAGGATGCGGGCTCGCGTCTCGAGCAGTTCTGCCGGGGAACCGACGAGCTCTCGCCAATGATGGAACAGATAAGAAGAAGTCTTACGTACCTCGTTCAACAATCGGTCCTCATAACGGGGTGGCATGAATGCGTAATTGACACCGAGTGAAACGAACACACCGACCGCTGTCAATAACGAACGGGTCCACGCATAATGGAAGAAGTCCGATGTAGGACTTTCGAGCATCATGACGATGGCAAACGCTGCATACGTCGACATATGGGTCTTATCGAACGTCGTGTTGAGTGTGAGCGAAACGATGACGGCTAATCCGATCGAGAGCGGATTGACACCGAACAAATAGACGATGAAAAGTCCACACATAAGACCGACGACCGTTCCGAATATACGACTGAACACGATTTTAGATGACCGCTTGACGGTCGGTTGCATCGCCACGACTGCTGCGATGGCCCCCATCCCTGAATAGATCCCGAAGATATACCACGAGATGGCGACGGTGATGGCGACGGCGATTCCGGTTTTTAACGTACGTAACCCGACTTTCGGGATGTATCGTTTTCCATTCATTTCAGTTCGACCTTCCCTGTCTCAGAAATCAGTTCCACCACCGGTCGATTCGATGTCGACAATTGATACACACCGGGTTCGACTTCTTCGTAACGGTCGCTACTCGAGACTTTTCCAGTCGTCGTCACGTTCACTTGTCCTGTCGCATGTTTCGGCGCGTAACTGAGCGTCCCGGCTTCCGTCTGGATGGTCATCGCTTGATTGACGACGACATCGCTGACAGTCGCATGACGATAGGACCGAATGTCACCGGTCACAAGTCGTGCCGATTCGATAGTCGTATCGCTTTTCGATTCAATCCGCAGTCGATCACTATCAATCTGTTTCAAATTGACGGCATTCACATCCATGACAATCGTCTTCGCATTCAATCCTTGTCCTGTCACCTGCTCCGCTCCTAGATGAACCGATGTCATCGAGCTCGGCAAAGCGACTTTAATCTTATAGCGCGACGGTTCATCGCTCGCCCGACTTCCGAAATAGCTGAACCAGCCATATCGCTCGACGACGTAGATCGTGTCCCCGACTGATTTGACTTTGATGCGCCGTTCTTTCGAATTAGTCTGCATCACTTCAATCTGTACCTTTTCATTTGGACTACGAACAAATTCCACGTTCCCATGGTCTGTTTCGAGTCTCAATTTCTTCATTTGATATCGGTCTTCATACTGGTCTCCTAGCGCTAATAGATGACTGAATACAAATAAATTCACAAAAAAGAGCGCTGGGATGATGGTCAAGACGAGACCGAAGGCGATTTTACGATGTTTTGGAATTGCACGAAATCGTGCGTTCCATGTCTTCTCTTTGCTTCTTGAATACGCCATATGCCTCTCCTTTTCGAATCACTTCCGTTATTTTACCATGAAGTATGACATATGCCGAATCGAAAAAGAATCCGCCCGAAGGTGGATTCTTAAGAGGTGACGAGGTCGCTCCAGGCACGAGGATCTTCTTGCCAGTCGCGAAGCGAATCGAGCTCCGAACGGTTTAGAACGCCCGTACTCTCTGCCACTTCAATCAATTCTGAGAACGTTGTCAACGATGTTGCCGTCAGATCTGCATCGGCTAGATTCTTCTGAAGAACCGGTAATCCGTACGAGAAGATGGCTTGAATCCCAATGACGTCACCACCCGCCTCACGTATCGCTTGGGCAGCATCGATACTCGACATCCCTGTCGACAATAAATCCTCGATGACGAGTACTCGAGCGCCTGCCTCGAGTCTTCCTTCAATTTGATTACCTTTCCCATGCCCTTTTGCACTCGACCGGACATAAATGAACGGGAGACCGAGTCGGTCAGCGAGCAACGCCCCGTGAGGGATACCTGCCGTGGCCGTCCCTGCAATCACATCGACTTCAGTCGGATTCACTGACTTCACCAATCCATCGACGATGATTTGACGCACATTCGGAAAACTGAGTGTAAGTCGATTGTCGCAGTAGATCGGACTCTTCAATCCGCTCGACCATGTATACGGCTCAGTCGGTGATAGTGTGACGGCTTCAATCTGTAAAAGTGCCTCAGCGATTTGTTTCATTCATTTGTCCCCATTCCTTCATAAATTGATCGTACATGGCCATCGGATCAGTCGCACGTGTAATCGGTCGACCGACGACGATTGAGTGAACACCCGCCAGTCTCGCTTCATGCGGCGTCGCGATACGGACTTGATCATCCTCGGTTGCACCGAGTCGGATGCCCGGTGTGACCGTCATGAACGTGTCCCCGAGTTTCTGATGAATCGCTTTCGCTTCCTGGACGGATGCGACCACTCCGTCAAGTCCCGCCTGTTTCGCGAGTGTCGCTTGTCTGAGAACGGCTTGATCGAGTCGTCCGGCAATCCCGAGCTCTGTCTGCATCATTCGTTCATCTGTCGACGTCAACTGTGTGACCCCGATCAATCGAGTCGTATCGTTTGCCTGACGTAACCCGTCTAACGCATAGCGCATCATCTTTTCGCCGCCTAATGTGTGGACATTCGTCACAGCCACCCCGAGCTTTCCGATTTGTCGCATCGTACGGCGTGCCGTCTCCGGGATATCGTGTACTTTCACATCTAGAAAGACCGGATAACCCTCGTCGACCAATTCTTCGACAAAGCATGCGCCTTCCCGATAAAAGAGTTCCATCCCGACTTTGACAGCCGGTCGGTTTGAAAATCGTTTTAACAAATGAAACGCTTCGTCCCGCGTTTCAACGTCAAGAGCGAGATACAAGTTGCGCATAGGCCTTCCCCCTCACATCCAAAATATGTTCGATTCCGAGTGAATCAAGTCGTGCCGGTAACGCTTCAATGATTTCCTGACAGACGTATGGATTTTCAAAGTTCGCCGTCCCGACGGCAACGGCAGAAGCCCCCGCGTAAATAAACTCGAGCACATCGTCGACCGTCCGAACCCCGCCCATGGCGATAATCGGTATGTCGACCGCTTGTGCGACTTCATACACCATCCGGACCGCTACCGGTTTGATGGCCGGACCGGATAACCCACCGATTCGGTTCGCTAAAATCGGTCGACCTGTCTCGATATTGATTCGCATCCCTACGAGTGTGTTGATCATCGTCAACCCGTCCGCGCCGGCCGCCTCGACAGCTCGCGCCATGTCCGTGATCGACGTGACGTTCGGAGACAGTTTGACATAGACCGGCTTACTCGAAGCCGCTTTGACGAGTCGCGTGAGTTCTGCGGCCATCACCGGGTCCGTCCCGAACTGCATGCCCCCACATTTCACGTTCGGGCATGAGATGTTCAATTCGATGGCTTTAATCGTCGGGTCGGCGCTGATTCGACGGGCGACTTCCACGTATTCATCTGGCGTCGAACCGGCAACGTTGGCGATGATCTCCGTGTCGAACGTTGAGAGGAATGGTAATTTTTCTTCGATGATCGCATCGACACCTGGATTTTGAAGTCCGATCGCGTTGAGCATGCCCTGTGCCGTCTCGGCGACACGTGGGGTCGGATTTCCGAATCTCGATTCCTCCGTCGCTGCTTTGATCATGATGCCTCCTAAGATGGAGAGGTCATACAGTTTCGCGAATTCCTCTCCAAATCCGAAACATCCGGAAGCCGGAATAATTGGGTTTTTTAAACGAAGACCTGGTAACTCGACATTCAATCTCATAACAGCACCTCTTCCGCATTGAATACCGGACCGTCACTACAGACTTTCACATAGCCCCCCGGTGCTTGACAGACACAGGCAAAACAAGCACCGATGCCACAACCCATCCGATTCTCGATTGAGAGATATCGTTCAGGAATGGGCGAAGTGGCAACTGCCTTTAACATCGCTTCCGGACCACAGCTGAACAACACATCCGCCTCGATGCGTGCGAGGGGGCCAGTGACGAAGCCAAGCTCCCCGTGAGTACCGTCTACTGTCGTGATGATCGTCTCACCAAGTTCACGAAAGGCTTCTTCATAAAAGACGCTTTCTTTTGAATCAAACCCGAGAATCGCAATCGTTTCAATCCCCATCTCATGGAGTCGGCGTCTGACGTAGTAAAGCGGTGGGACCCCAATTCCTCCTCCGACCAGGACGACTCGCTTTCCATGTTGCGCTAGGGGAAAACCGTTCCCGAGCGGACCAAGGACGTCTAGTGTGTCCCCGACGCGTTTCCCCGAAAGCTCAGTTGTCCCTTCCCCAATCACTTTGTATAAGAAGGTAATTTCGTCCCCCTCGACGTTCGCCACCGATAACGGTCGACGTAACAGACCGGACGTTTTGATGTGAAAGAACGTCCCAGGGGCGATCTCCACCCCAGGGCAACGGACTTTCATTTCCATCGTCGCTTTGGCGATTTGTCGATTGCTGACAATCGTCACGTCATGTCTCATACCATCACCCCGAACGTTGTGAATGCCGGGATGCTGACCGTTTGGAACGACAGGCTTTCAATGACTTGTAACAACGCTTCGACTGTATCGAGCGAGGTAAGGCAAAGCGTGCCCTGCTCGGCGGCCGTTCTTCGAATCAAGAACCCGTCTTTCGTGACGAGTGCATCGCGACTCGTTGTATTGATGATCAAGTCGACGTCTCCTCGCTCGATCACACTGAGCATCGTCTCACCGTCTTCTTGAATTTTCCCGACTCGACGAACACGCATCTGTTCCGCTTCGAGACAATCAGCCGTCCCACTCGTTGCCATGAGTCGGAAACCGAGGCGGTCGAAACGTTTCGCCAAGGCGATGGCCTCATCCTTGTCATGGTCGGCAATCGTCATGAGCACGTTCCCTTTCAAGGCGATGTTCATCCCTGCTGCGACGAGCCCTTTATAGAGCGCTTTTTCGAGCGTGCGATCTGTCGCCATGACCTCCCCTGTCGACTTCATCTCAGGTCCGAGCGATGGGTCTACTTCTTTCAATTTCGCGAACGAGAAGACCGGTACTTTGACCGAGATACTGTCCGACTCAGGATGAATGCCTGTCCCAAGACCGAGTTCTTTTAAACTCGTCCCAAGAATCGTTTGCGTAGCAATTCGTGCGACCGGTAACCCCGTCACTTTCGAGATGAATGGGACCGTCCGGCTCGCACGTGGGTTCACCTCGATGACATACAAGTCATCCGCATAGACGAACTGGATGTTGAGCAGACCTTTGATGCGGAACGCTTTCGCCAACTTAATCGTATAATCGACGACTTTTTGTTTCAGTTCTTCACTGAGTCGTTGCGGCGGATAGACGGCAATCGAATCACCCGAATGTACGCCGGCACGTTCGATATGCTCCATGATCCCCGGGATATAGACGTCCGTCCCGTCACAGATGGCATCGACTTCAATCTCAATCCCCGTCAAGTAGCGATCGATGAGAACCGGTCGATCTTTTGAGGCGATGACCGCATGTCGCATGTACCGCTCAAGCTCAGACTGTTCATATACGATTTCCATCGCTCGTCCCCCGAGCACGTACGATGGTCGGACGAGTACCGGATAGCCGAGTTCGTTCGCACAAGCGACGGCCTCTTCCACATTTGTCGCCGTCTTTCCTGGTGGTTGAGCCAATCGTTCCGCTGACAATGTGGCTTCGAACGCCTTCCGGTCTTCGGCACGGTCGATGTCTTCGAGGGTCGTCCCAAGAATTTTCACGCCGTTCGCTTCTAGCGATGCCGCTAAGTTGATGGCAGTCTGTCCACCGAATTGGACGATGACACCTAGCGGGTTCTCGTTCTCGATGACCTCCAACACGTCTTCTGTTGTCAACGGCTCGAAGTACAACCGATCGGAGATGGAGAAGTCCGTCGAGACCGTTTCCGGGTTGTTGTTGATGATGATGGCTTCGTAGCCTGCATCGCGAATCGTATCGATCGAGTGGACGGTCGCATAGTCGAACTCGACACCTTGTCCGATTCGAATCGGACCTGATCCGAGGACGAGGATGGACTCCCGGTCTGTCTTCACCGCTTCGTTCTCCACTTCATACGTCCCGTAGAAGTACGGTGTCTCCGATGCGAACTCGGCTGCGCACGTATCGACCATCTTATAGACGGGACGAATGTTCCATTCTTTCCGTTTCGTACGAACCGCTTCCGTATCCATCGACAGCATACGCGCGATTGCCACATCACTGAACCCTAGACGTTTCACATCCAGCAGACGTTCTGATGTCAACGGTTCCTTAATCAGTTGTTGCTCAGCTTGCCAGATCCGGTTTAATTTCTGTAAGTAGAATCGATCGATTTTTGTCAGTTGGTGTAGCGTTTCTACCGAGTATCCGCGACGAAGAGCCTCATAGACGATGAACAGACGCTCGTCTGTCGGATGAATGAGTCCATGCTCGAGCTGTTCTGTGTCTAATGCAGAAAGTTGTGGAAGGTGAAGTTCTTCCATCCCCAGCTCGAGCGAGCGAACGGCTTTTAGCAAAGCCTCTTCTAAATTCCGACCGATGGCCATGACCTCACCCGTCGCCTTCATTTGTGTGCCTAAGCGGCGATCCGCGGACTCAAACTTATCGAAGGCGAAGCGTGGGATTTTGGCGACGACGTAATCGAGCGCCGGTTCGAACGAGGCGTAGCTCGTCTCGGTGACCGGGTTTTTTAATTCTGACAACTTGTAACCGACAGCGACTTTCGCAGCAAGCTTGGCAATCGGATAGCCTGTCGCTTTTGATGCGAGTGCTGAACTCCGTGAAACACGTGGATTCACTTCGATGACGTAGTACGTGAAACTGTCTGGGTCGAGTGCGAATTGAATGTTACATCCACCCTCGATCCCGAGTGCCCGAATGATATCGAGCGAGACGCTACGAAGCATCTGATAATCCCGATCTGACAGCGTCTGCGTAGGGGCGAATACGATGGAGTCACCGGTGTGGACTCCGACCGGATCAAAGTTTTCCATCGCACAGACGATGATGGCTTGGTCACTCGAGTCACGCATGACCTCGAACTCGACTTCTTTCATCCCGGCAATCGATTTCTCGAGCAAGACTTGCGTCACAGGACTCGCCTTTAATCCAGATTCAACGATTTGCTCGAACGATTCCCGGTCATGGGCAATCCCGCCACCGGTTCCCCCGAGCGTGTACGCAGGTCGGATGATGATCGGGTACCCAATCCGTTCCGCAAATCCCCAAGCAGATTCGAGCGTATGGACGATCTCACTTTCAGGTACGCCGTGACCAAGTTCGAACATCAAGTTACGGAACTGTTCCCGGTCTTCCGCTTGAACGATCGCAGACAGTTTCGTCCCGAGTAGCTCCACACCACAATCTCGCAAGACGCCCCGCTTGTCGAGTTCAAAAGCCAAGTTCAAACCGGTCTGCCCGCCAAGCGTGGCAAGGAGTGCATCCGGACGTTCCTGCCGGATGATTCGCTCGACGAATTCTGGTTCGAGCGGTTCGATATAGACACGGTCCGCCGTCGTCGGATCCGTCATGATGGTAGCCGGATTCGAGTTGACGAGGATGACTTCGTAGCCTTCTTCTTTCAAGGCAAGACATGCCTGTGTACCAGCATAATCAAACTCCGCTGCTTGTCCGATTACAATAGGTCCTGATCCGATTACGAGGATTTTCTGAATATCTGGTCGTTTTGGCATGTCAAATTCCCACTTTCTGTTTGTTTTCTTGTACGAGTTGCATGAATCGGTCAAATAAGTCGTTGGCGTCGAACGGTCCTGGTGCTGCCTCCGGATGATACTGTACCGAGAAGGTCGGGTGATGGAGATGTCTTACCCCTTCGATCGTTCCGTCATTGACCGCACGGTGTGTGACGATGAGCGGTGTATCGAGCAGTGACGTTTCCTCAACCGCATATCCATGGTTTTGAGAAGTGATGGTCACGGCACCAGTCTCAAGCTCGAGCACCGGATGATTCGCGCCGCGATGTCCGAACGGAAGCTTGAAGGTGTTTGCACCGTTTGCGAGAGCAATCAGCTGGTGACCGAGACAAATTCCGAACATCGGTGTCGTCGGCATCAGTTGCTCGATGAGCGGCAGTGCGGTCGGAACGTCTTTCGGATCTCCTGGTCCATTTGACAACATGATACCGTCCGGCTCATACCGTAATACGTCCTCTGCCGTCACATCGTGCGGAAAGACGACGACCTCACAATCTCGTTTCATCAACTCGCGCATGATTCCAAGTTTCGCCCCGAAGTCGATCAAAGCGATGCGAGGGCCGGTTCCCGTACTCACATAAGTCCGCTTCGTCGATACGCGTGCGACTTGATCGTTCGGCGATTCTTCATCAAAGCGGATCCGTACCTCGTCCCACGTCAACTCTCCATCGATGAGGACACCGCGCATGACCCCTTTCGCTCGTAAATGACGTGTCAACATCCGTGTATCGATATCCGAAAGTCCCGGAATGCCGAAGCGGGTGAGTGTCGCATCGAGTGTCGCCGTTGAACGGAAGTTCGATGGCGTATCGCATGCTTCTTTTACAATCAACGCTTTTGCCATCGGAATCGTCGTTTCAAAATCCTCACGATTGACGCCATAGTTCCCAATCAATGGGTTCGTCAGTACAATCATTTGGTCGCAGTATGATGGATCTGATAAGATTTCTTGGTATCCTGTCATGCCTGTCTGGAAGACGACTTCCCCCATCGTATCAGCCGGTGCCCCGAATCCTTTACCGACAAATTTCATTCCATCTTCAAGCCATAATGTTCGTTTCATCAAATCGCCCCTTATATACAATTTCGCCACCGACCATCGTCATGACCGGCCATCCGACAAGCTTTTCCCCTGCGAACGGTGTATTCTTTCCTTTTGAATAAAATGTCGTAGGATCGACCGTCCGAGACGTTTCCGTATCGATGAGAATCAGGTCCGCATCCGCCCCAACTTTCAGTTCCCCTCTTGATAAACCGAATACGTCGCTCGGACGTTTCGTCATCCAGTCGAGCAACTGACGCTCTTCCATGATGCCCGTCTTCACGAATGTCGTGTAGAGAAGTGGAAGGGCCGTCTCGAAACCGGTAATCCCAAACGGAGCCCGCTCTATCCCTTGTGCCTTTTCTTCTACTGTATGGGGGGCATGATCCGTTGCGATCATGTCAATCGTTCCGTCAAACAATCCCTCAAGGAGGGCCTGTCGATCATCCTCGCTTCGTAGCGGTGGATTCATCTTGAAGTTTGCATCGAGTCCTGGAATATCATCCTCACTCAAGACGAGATGATGCGGCGTCACTTCTGCGGTCACGTGGATTCCGGCTCGTTTCGCATCCCGAATGACACGAACCGATTGGCGGGATGAGACGTGACAGACATGATAATGACACCCTGTCTCTTCAGCAATCAAAACGTCGCGAGCGATATGGATGCTCTCTGTAAGGCTCGGAATTCCTTGAATGCCATGCGCCTCACTGAATTTGCCCTCGTGGACCGATCCGGCCTTCAACGTATTGTCCTCACAGTGGGCGACGACTGCTTTGTTCAATCGTTTCGCTTCACGCATGGCTTGTCGCATCATCGCCGCCGATTGGACACCAACACCGTCATCCGTAAAGGCGAAGGCATCTGCGAGCGATTCCATGTCGACCTGTTCTTCACCGAGCTGTCGTTTCGTGATAGCGGCGTAAGGTAACACACGTACGACCGCATCTTGTTCGATTTTTTGAAGGAGGACGTCCATTGTTTCGCGATCGTCTGGAACCGGTCTCGTGTTCGGCATCGAGCAGATGGTCGTGAACCCGCCCGCCGCGGCAGCCATCGTTCCCGTTCGAATCGTCTCTTTCGCCTCGCCACCTGGTTCACGCAAGTGGACGTGGACATCGACGAGTCCTGGTGCGAGCAGATAACCTGTCGCATCGAGCATTTCTTGTCCCGTGGTCTTCCCTTTATAGTCGAGTGATTCGATCTTTCCGTCTTTCACGTGAATGTTTGTCGTGCGTTTCGTTCCCTTGTCATACCATGTCGCGTTTTGAAGTATCATTGTTGTCCTCCTAATGCTCGATTTAAGATGCTCATCCGGGCATACACCCCATTCTTCATTTGTGGGAAGATGCGTGACCGTTCATGTTCGATCAGACTTCCAGCAATCTCTACATCCCGATTGACCGGAGCCGGGTGCATGATGATGGCGCCTGCTTTCATTCGCTCGACGCGTTCGACCGTCAAACCGAACTGTGTGTGATACGCTTCTTTCGAGAAGACGTCTCCCATGATATGGCGCTCGTGTTGTACACGGAGCAACATGATGACGTCACATTCGCCTAGGATGTCATCGAGTTCTTTTCGCTCTAGCCCCATCGAGTCATCCCACCAAGAGGCAGGACTACAACCGACCACGTTTGCTCCGAGGCGCTTCAAGACGCTTGCGTTCGAGCGGGCGACCCGACTATGGACGAGGTCACCACAGATGGCGACGTTCAATCCTTGGAACGTTCCGAACTCTTCAAAGATGGTGACGAGATCGAGCAATGATTGGGATGGATGTTCCCCGCTCCCGTCCCCTCCGTTCAACACCGGGATATTCAACTTCTCCACAAGTTCGTGATAATAGCCCGCTTCCGGATGTCGAATGACGAGCGCGTCCACGCCGATGGCTTCGAGCGTTTTACACGTATCGTAGAGCGTCTCCCCTTTCGTGACCGATGACGTCGTCACATCGAACGGAATCTCTTGCATGTTCAAGTGGCGCTCGGCCATTTGAAACGAATTTTTCGTACGCGTCGAGTTTTCAAAGAACAGGTTTGCGACTGTTTTCCCGTCAAATAGTGGGGGGAGGTCACCTTGCTTGTAGCGCAATGATTCTTCAATCATGCCCATGATCTCCTCAAGGGAAAGTGTGTCCAAACTGACGAAGTGTTTGACCGGTTTCACGTTTGTTTGCATCGTATTCATGTTCGTCTCCTCCTTTTATTAGAGGCAAAGAGAAAAGGCGCCTCTTCACCGATGTGAAGGGACGCCTTTATCTGGGCAGGGTACACCCAAATAAACGAGCCTTCACTTTGCCGACCTCACGGGATCGAATTAAAAGTTACTTGCTTGTTTCGTTTCTTCAGTTGTGTTGACTTCGACTGCTGTATCGTCTTCTTCATGCGGTAAGATGGCGTTTAACAAAATACCGACGACCGTCGCAAGCGCCATGCCTTGTACCGGGAAGCTCCCGATTTGAACCATCGCACCACCGAGTCCGATGACGAGGATGACCGATGAGATGATCAAGTTGCGCTTTTCTGCCAAGTCGACTTTGCTCTCCACCATCGTCCGTAATCCGTTCGACGCGATGACACCGAACAAGAGGATCGAGATTCCACCTTTGACCGGGTTCGGGATGGTCGAGATGAACGCTTCAATGTGACCGAGGAATCCGAAGCTGATGGCCATGAGTGCTGCGCCGGCGATGACGTAGACACTGTAGACTCGTGTGATTGCCATGACGCCGTTGTTCTCACCGTAAGTCGTACATGGTGGTCCACCGAGTGCAGAGGCAACGGCTTTTCCTACTCCGTCTCCGAGTAGCGTGCGATGGAGACCTGGGTCTTTCATCGTCTCTCGTCCGATGATTTTCGACGTGACCATTTGATCTCCGATGTGCTCCGTCATTGTGACGAGCGCGACCGGAACGATGGCGAGAAGGGCCCCGACTTGCCACATCGGCATGTAGTCGACGAACACCATCGTGAAGTCAGGAAGTTGGAACAGGCTGGCTTGTTGAATCGGTGAGTAATCGATGATGCCGAATGCGGCTGCGACTGCGTATCCTCCAACGATTCCAAAGAGGATCGGGACGGCACCCCAGACACCTTTCAGCTTCGTCATGGCGAGCATCGTGATTCCAAGTGTAAGCAGGGCAGTCGTCATGAACGTTCCGTTATAGGCACCGTCTTGATTCATCGACATGTCGATGGCGACCGGTGCGAGCGAGAGTCCGATGACCATGATGACCGGTCCGACGACGACGGGTGGGAGCAATCGGAGCAACCAGTTGACGCCCGTCTTATAGATGATCAAGGAAACGACCCCGTATACAGACCCGGCGACGATTCCGCCGAAGAGTGCGGCTTCGACACCCCATTGCTGGCTGACCGCTATAATCGGGGCGATGTAGGCAAAACTTGAACCTAAGTATGTTGGGACTTTGAAGCGTGTAATCGCTAAGAATGAGAGCGTGGCCACGCCGGAAGCGACGAGGGCGACCGATGTATTTAATCCTGTCAAAATCGGGACTAAAATCGTCGCTCCGAACATGGCGAAGACGTGTTGAAGGCTGAATAATAGCCATTGTGGAAAGTGAGCTGGACGCTCGTGGATGTGTAGAACAGGTTGTTTCATATTGAATTCTCCTTCCTGGCCTCTCTGGACCACCTTAAAGGTATGCGTTTATTGCTGATGGATCGTGACTTCATCCGCCGTGTCGACTTCACTGAGTCGGACAACGACTTGCTCGGACTTGGACGTCGGAACGTTCTTTCCGATAAAATCTGGTCGAATCGGGAGTTCCCGATGGCCTCGGTCAATCAAGACAGCGAGTTGGATATAATCCGGACGACCATGGTCGACAAGCGCGTCCATTGCGGCACGAACTGTTCGACCGGTATAGAGGACGTCGTCGACGAGGACGACCGTCTTTCCATTGATATCATGGGGTAGCTCTGTCGCTTTGACTTCAGGGTCTAACGACTTCTTCGATAAGTCATCCCGGTAAAGCGTGATATCGAGATTGCCGAGTGCGACCGGCTTGCCTTCAATCTCCTCGATTCGGCGAGCGAGTCGGTCAGCGAGCGTCTCGCCTCTCGTCTTGATTCCGACGAGGACGACGTCATCGATTCCTTTGTTTCGCTCGATAATCTCGTGTGCGATTCGGGTCAAGGCACGACGGATGGCTGACTCATCTAAAATGACTGATTGTTTCACGTGATTCCTCCTTCCAAACTTCAGTAAAAAAGAAGACTCCCTCATCCGGCTGGAAAGGGAGTCTTCATCAAAAACGGCATACGACTGCCGGGGTTGAATTGACGTACATGTGACCGCGGTCACAATCCTTTCACAGCCTCTCTGGACTGGGTTTAAAGGTGTTATGCTTCCTAGACTATAAATCGGAATGTGACAGAAGTCAACGAGTTTTCTCGATTTTATCCAATTTTGCGAGTTCCGCATTGAAGTCTTCTGGTAATGGGGCCTCAAACTCCATCCATTCTTTCGTACGTGGATGGTGGAACCCGAGCGTTGCCGCATGGAGCGCTTGACCGCCTAAATCAATCGTGCGGCGTGGACCATATTTCGGGTCACCGGCGAGCGGATGACCGATATAACGCATGTGTACACGGATCTGGTGCGTGCGTCCCGTTTCTAATTTACACTCCACGAGCGTGAAGTCTTTATAACGTTCGAGTAAACGGAAGTGTGTCACGGCTTCTTTTGCGTTCCGGTCCGTCACGGTCATACGCTGACGATCATTCGTATCACGACCGATCGGAGCTTCAATCGTTCCGAGTTCGTGAACGAGTTCACCATGGACGAGCGCGATATACTCCCGTTTGATGGTCTTGTCTTTCAACTGGCTCGCGAGCGACTCATGAGCCAAGTCATTTTTAGCGACCATGAGAAGACCCGTCGTGTCCTTATCAATCCGATGGACGATTCCGGGACGTTTGACTCCGTTGATGCCCGAGAGGTCATCGCAATGATAAAGTAGCGCATTGACGAGCGTCCCTGACGTGTGACCGGCTGCAGGGTGAACGACCATCCCGCGTGCCTTGTTGACGACGATGACGTCTTCATCTTCAAAGACGATCTCGAGCGGAATGTCTTCAGGCAACACTTCGAGTTCGACCGCTTCCGGCACATTCACTTCTACTTCATCCCCCACTTGAAGCTTGTAGTTCGCTTTCACGGCACTACCGTTGACGAGGAGGGTCCCCGTCTTGATCCATTCCTGTACTTGCGAGCGTGACCATTCACCACGGTCACTGACCCACTTATCAATCCTTGCCTTTTCATCGGCGACAAAAGTATACGATTCCATTACGATTGTCCCCTTTCTTTGTGTAATTTTTCTTCAAATAAAATCCCGATGACCATCAAGATGACACCGAATGTGAGTGCCATATCAGCCACGTTAAAGATTGGGAAGTTGTATCCGAACGGATACGTATCGACAAAGTCGACGACTTCGCTCCGGAACAAGCGATCGATAAAGTTACCGATGGCACCGGCTAACAGTAATCCGACACTATATCCGAGGAGCTGATAGCCGTTCACTTCTTTGTGCAAGAAGTAAACGAGTCCGGCAACGACGAGGATGGTGATGATAAAGAAGAACGCCATCTGTCCTTCTAACATCCCCCAAGCCGCTCCTTTGTTGCGGTAGGACGTCCAATATAACAAGTTCGGGATGACTTCAATCGATTGACCAATTGTCATCGTCTGAACGACCACCCATTTTGTGAGTTGATCGATCAAAATCAAGATGAGCGCCAATCCATAATATCGTTTCATATGCGTCTCCTTTCAAGCCGTTAAGAAACCGGAGTGGGGACGCCACTCCGGTTCGTCTTAACCGATTACTGATGCACAGCGCGGGCAAAGCTCTGGATGCTCTTCGTTTTGTCCAAGCTCTGTCGAGTATGTCCAACAACGTGCACAAGCGGCTCCATCTGCTTTCATGACTGTGATTTTCGTCGTCGCATAATCGACGTCTGCCGTCTCAGCCCACTCCACTTGCGATACTTGAAGCAGTTGGCTGACGTTGTCGATCGTGTTCAACAAGTCGGCAGTCTCTGCTTTTGGTGCGAGAATCAACTTCGCCTCGAGCGGTTTCCCGATCAACTTCTCGCCACGTGCGATTTCAATCGCTTTGAGGACATCGTCACGGAAGACGAGGAATTTCGACCATTTCTCAAGCAACGCTTGTTCGTCAGCAGTCAATGCATCTACTTCTTCTAAATCCGTCAAGAAGATGCTTGCTTCCGACTTACCAGGCACTTCTTTCCATGCCTCATCGGCAGTGTGTGGAAGGATTGGAGCCAATAGTTTCGTCAAGAGGACGACGGCATCGTACATGACCGTCTGAACGGCACGACGACGGAGATCGTCTTCACGTTCGATATATAGGATATCTTTTGTGAAGTCGAGGTAGAACGATGACAACTCGTTGACACAGAAGTTATGAACGAGGTGATACACGGCCATAAAGTCAAACTCATCATATGCTTTGACAACTTTTGTCTGCAATTGTTTGAGCTTCGTCGCCATGAAGCGGTCCGCTTCCGGCATATCGTCGAATGCGACACGCATCGATGGCTCGAACCCGTTCAAGTTCCCGAGTAAGAAGCGAATCGTGTTACGCATCTTCCGGTAAACTTCTGACACCTGTTTGAAGTTATCGTGTGACGCACGTACGTCCGACTGGTAATCGACGGATGCGACCCAAAGGCGTACGATCTCTGCGCCATACTGCTTCACAAGATCGTTCGGTGCAATCGTGTTACCGAGCGATTTCGACATTTTGCGTCCGTCCCCATCGAGGACGAATCCGTGACTCAAAACATTCCGGTACGGTGCTTTCCCAGTCGTCGCAACGGCCGTCGAGAGTGACGAGTTGAACCAACCACGATATTGGTCCGATCCTTCAAGGTAAAGGTCAGCCGGACGACGAAGGTTTTCGCGTTCTTCTAATACACCAGCGTGTGAAGAACCTGAATCGAACCAGACGTCCATGATGTCGAGCTCTTTACGGAATTCACCGTTCGGACTGTTCGGGTGAGTGAACCCTGCAGGGAGAAGGTCTTTCGCTTCACGCTCATACCAAACGTTTGAACCGTGCTCACGGAATAAGTTGGCGATGTGGTCGATTGTCTCGTTCGTGATGATTTCCGTTCCATCTTCCGCATAGAAGATTGGGATTGGAACTCCCCAGGCACGCTGACGGCTGATGACCCAATCTCCACGGTCACGGACCATGTTGTAGAGACGTGTCATTCCCCATTCAGGGACCCAGTTCACTTCCTCGATCTCACGGAGCATGTCTTCACGGAAATCTTTGATGGACGCGAACCATTGTGGTGTCGCACGGAAGATGACTGGTTTCTTCGTACGCCAGTCATGCGGGTACGAGTGTTTGATGAACTTCAAGTTGAGCAAGTAGCCATTCTCTTCAAGTTTCATACCGATTTGTTTGTTCGCATCTTCGTAGAAGAGACCTTCGAAACCAGGGGCTTCGTCTGTCATGTAACCACGGTCATCCACCGGGCAAAGGACATCTAATCCGTAAGCCTGTCCGACACGATAGTCGTCTTCCCCGTGTCCAGGTGCTGTATGAACGAGTCCAGTCGCATCCGCAGTGACGTGGTCGCCGAGGATGACGAGTGACGTCCGGTCATACAATGGATGTTGAGCCGTCATGTACTCGAAGTCACGTCCGTTCCATGACCCGCTCACCGTGTAATCCGTCCATCCGAGCGCTGCCGTCACTTCTTCGACGAGCGTTTCCGCGACGATATAGCCTTTTCCTTCATGTTCGATACGCGTGTAAGTCAACTCGTCACTCACCGCAATCCCAAGGTTCGCCGGGATTGTCCAAGGCGTTGTTGTCCAGATGACGAAGTGATCATCTGACGTCAACGTATCTTTACCGTCCACGACACGGAACGCCACGTAGATGGCTGGTGATTTTTTATCGTAATATTCAATCTCTGCTTCCGCGAGTGCCGATTCAGAAGACGGCGACCAGTAGACTGGTTTTTTTCCTTTGTAGATGTAACCCTTCTCAGCCATCGAACCGAACAAGCGAATCTGCGCCGCCTCGTACTCAGGAAGGAGCGTGATGTATGGATTCTCAAAGTCTGCGAGAAGACCGAGACGTTTGAATTGCTCGCGTTGCGAGTTCACTTGCTCCATCGCATACTCTGCACACTTTTCACGGAATTCCGCGACTGTCATTTCCTTACGATTGACGCCTACTTTTTGAAGGGCGTTCTCGATTGGAAGACCGTGCGTGTCCCATCCTGGAATCATTGGAGACTGATAGCCGTTCATCCCTTTGAAACGAACGATGATGTCTTTCAATACTTTGTTCATCGCGTGTCCCATGTGGATGTCACCGTTCGCATATGGAGGTCCATCATGTAAGATATATTGTGGTTTCCCAGCATTTTTTTCTTGTACCTTGTTGTAAAGGTCCATATCTTCCCATTCTGTTTGCATCGCCGGTTCGCGCTTTGGTAAATTCCCACGCATCGCGAATTCTGTGTTTGGCATTAATAGCGTGTCTTTGTAGTTCATCGAAACTCCTCCATCAACATTTTTTAGAAAACAAAAAAACCAACCCATCCCTGATAGGGACGAGTTGGTTGACTCGCGGTACCACCCTACTAGTCTCATCATCATGAGACCGCTCTCGGTAACCGATAACGAGGTCAGGCGGTCACGCTTACTTCAGTTCAGCGTGACGACTCATAGGGGATACCGATTCAAGTCTTTCTCCTAGGCTCTCACCGTCCCTAAGTCGCTTCGTAGGTATGACTCGATCGACGCGTCCTACTCAACGTGTTGATCATTTATCCGTGTTGTTCTTCATTACGTGTGACTTCGTCGTCATTATACGCAAGTTCTGTTCTATCGTCAAGAACCGTCTGCACAGGCGGTTCCCCGACAATCGTTTCCCATTCCGTACTGTTGAGAAGTTCCATTTGCGCATCGACGAGGACGCGGAAGCGTGTCCGATACAACTCGACTTTCTTGAGCATTTGAACGACTTCTCGTTCAGCAAGTTGCTCTTTGCGCGCCGCTTCCTCTTCACGAGCGAACGCTTCACGTTCCGCTTGTTTCAAGATGAGACTCGCTTCTTTTTGAGCATTGTTCTTCACTTCTTCCGCCGCTTCCTGCGCGACGATAATCGATTTGTTCAACGTATCTTCCATCGAGGAGAAGTAGTCAATGCGGGCTTGCATATCGTTGACAAGTTCTTCATACCGTCGATTCTCACGAATCAATAGTTCAAACTCTTTAATGATTTGATCTAAAAATTCATTGACCTCATCGATGTCGTACCCACGAAAACGGGAAGAGAATTCTTTATTATGAATATCAATCGGTGTCAACGCCATTCGACTTTCCTCCTAATTTCAACGTATGGTGCCATACTGGATTTTAATTTTTTCACGTTTGGTCGATCCGAGAATCTCCATCAATTTGATGCGACCATATCCACGGACAGATAAAAGATCATCCGGTTCAAGGATGAAGCTCGCGTCTTCAATGACTTTATGATTCACTTTACAGTCGCCATGTTTGACGAGCGCCTGCGCTTTTTGCCGAGAGATGTTAAGCACCTCGCTTGCGACCGTATCAAATCGTAAGGAAGAGACGATGCCGAACCCTTCGATCCATTCGGTCGCAGGGACGACAAGAACCTCGTCTTTTGGCACGGAAGAAATGCGAACTCTCGCTTTTCCGACACGTTCAAGATTCATTTCAATGAACCCGACCGCTTCACGCGTCGTCGCAAATTGTACAATCTCATCGTCAAGAACGACATCTCCGAACTTTTGACGTTTCAGTCCAGCGTTCAGCAATGTCCCTGTCACTTGTCGATGCGTCAAGTCCACGAATTTTGTTGGGTACTCGATTCGACGGATCTCAATCTCAAAATCATCTGGATTGAGTTCATAGTAATCCGGCGCTAAAATCAGACGACGTCGTTCCGCGCCTTCAAATCCGCCATCATCATGAATGACAAGTTGTTTCCCGACGAGTTGTTTGACGATTTGCTGTTCACGTGGATCTAGAAAATCCGTCAATTTCAACACATAGCTATTCTCCACTTGTTGTACCCAGTCGAGCACTTGTTCAACGAACGCGCGTTCACTTGGTCGATAATGGTCATAGACGCTCATACGTCACCCAAAGATCGCAGCGATTCCGGCTTGTGCCATGCGAAGCACGAACAACGCGACGATTGGGGAGATATCGAGCATGCCACCAATCGGCGGGATGATTCGGCGAAACGGCGCCAAGAACGGTTCACACAAAAACGATAAGATTTGACCAAATTTAGATTCGCGTGCGTTCGGGAACCACGATAATAAGATATAGCCGATGAGGACCCAACTATAGATGCCAAGTAAGTCGCTCAACGTGTTGCCTAAGGCAGGGATTACGTTTTCCATTCAGTTACCACCCTTTACTGTGAAGTTCATCCTCCGAGATCAAGTTTGAGATTGAACCAGTCAATTCGACATTGTTCGGAGTACACAGAATCGTGTTATGTCCAATCGAAGTCATCGATCCCTCAAGGGCGTATACGACACCTGAGAGGAAGTTGACGACTTGACGCGATTGCTCTTTTGACATGCGCTGAAGATTGACGATGACAGCACGGTTTTCTTTCAAATGATCGCTAATGTCTTGCGCTTCAGCGAACACACGTGGCTCAGCCAATACGACTTTCGAACGGTCTTTCTTT
The DNA here is from genome assembly GCF_018617135.1 of Exiguobacterium sp. s163. Classification (GTDB taxonomy): domain Bacteria; phylum Bacillota; class Bacilli; order Exiguobacteriales; family Exiguobacteriaceae; genus Exiguobacterium; species Exiguobacterium profundum. The sequence goes on along the minus strand of NZ_JACSJN010000002.1, from coordinate 276,343 downwards.
TTCGTATTTAACGCCACGAGATTGTTCGCTGATTTTGGACGATCATCCTGTCTGACAACCGATGTTTCGGTTGTAGAAGGAGCTGCTGCATTTGCGACAGCATACTCTTCTTCATCATATGTGTTGTTCGGATCTTCTTCGAGTCCAAAGAAATCTTTCATTTTGTTTTTGATTGACATAACGGATTCCTCCTTAAGATATATTATTGCACAAGTACGGTACCAATACGAACAAACGATGCGCCTTCTTCAATCGCGATTGGATAATCGTTTGACATCCCCATCGACAGCTCCGTGCATGGTGCGTGGTCATACGCATTTGCCTTCACTTCATCACGTAGATGACGGAGACGGCGGAACGTTTCACGAAGGACGAACTCTTCTTCAGTGAACGGTGCCATCGTCATCAGCCCGATGATTCGAATATGAGGATACTGTTTACAGTTCTCGATGAAGGGCACGACTTCCTCTATTTCGAGACCATGTTTTGAATCTTCTCCTGACGTGTTCACTTGAACGAAACAATCGATTGTCCCGTTCGCGCGCTTGTCAATCTCTGCTGCGAGAGACAACCGGTCAAGAGAGTGGATGGCCGCGACGTAATCAATGATTTGTCTCACTTTTCGTGTCTGTAACGTACCGATAAAATGAAATCTGGCATCCTTCGGCATCCCTTCAACTTTCTCGAGCAGTGAATCCGGACGGTTTTCTCCGAAATCACGAATTCCTTCTGCGTAAAGAGCGTTGGCCACATCGACGCCTACGGATTTCGTGACGGCGATGAGTGTCGGCTCAACTTCTTGAACGTGTGATGAAATGATGGATTGAACTTGTTTTACATTATCTGAAATACTCACGATTTCCGCTCCTTGACGATGACTGCCGCAAACCGACGTTTCGTCTCTCCGTCTCGATAGGAGAAAAACGGGCTGTCCGCGCCAGTCGTTAAATTCGATTGCATGACCGCAGTGTCATGTTCTTTTGCCAATACTTCATTGACGGTTTGAAGGGACAAGAGGGCGTGGTCTCCCGATTCGTTTCGCACTGCCCGTTCATATGCGACCGGCGAAACGTCCCGGACGGCATGCAGGACACGACCATCGACCTCATAGTCACTTCCTGAGATGGACGGACCGACGAGCATTTCTACATCGGTCGCCTCGATTCCCTTCTCAGCAAACATCTGCATCATGGTCTTGACGATGTTTCCGACCGTCCCCTTCCACCCAGCATGAGCGATGCCGATGACCCCATGATCTTTCGCACAGAAGAAGAGAGGCACACAATCAGCAAAGACGAGGGCTAACGGTAGCGCGTCTTCGGTCGTGAGAAGACCGTCTGTTTTCGGAATCGCCTCTTCATATCGAAACGCACCCTTACCTTTGTCCGACGAATCGACGACCTGGACCGCTGTGCCGTGCACTTGATCCGCCCACACGGAGTCCTCTAACGCGAGCCCAGCTTGTTGAAAGAACTGTTGCCGATTTTCGACGACGCGGTCGATTTCATCGCCCACGTGCAGTCCGACGTTTCCCGCATTGTGTCCATCTTTTCGTGTCGTCACGTAAGCATGATAACGGGCTGTTTCGGTTTCCCAAGTATGTAGCAGTTGCATCGGTCTCTCCTTTTAGAAAAAGGGATGCCGAGTACCGGCACCCCTAGTTGTTTAGTTACGGCGTTGTCTCACAAACGCAGGGATGTTGATCGTCTCGTCTGGGACGTCTCCTCCATACACTGGGCGATGGAAGTTCCCTTCGTCTTGTTGAGCCGCTTCATTTGCTTTTGGTTGGGGTTCCTTGTTCTCAACCTCAGGCTGTTTTTTCGGCTGCTGAAGGAACGGGTTCGTCCCTTGTGCTTCTTCAGCGAATTCAGTTGCAATCACGGTGACGATGATCTCATCGTTCAAGTTTTCGTTGATGACCGAACCGAAGATCAAGTTCACTTCTTCATCGGCCGCACTTTGAACGATTTGAGCCGCCTCTGTCACTTCGAACAAGCTGAGGCTAAGTCCACCAGTGATGTTCATCAAGACACCTTTCGCACCTTCGATTGAAGATTCGAGAAGTGGTGACGAAATGGCTTTCTTCGCTGCTTCAACGGCACGGTTTTCACCTGTCGCGACACCGACACCCATGAGGGCAGACCCTTTCTCCGTCATGATCGTTTTCACGTCCGCGAAGTCGAGGTTAATGAGACCCGGGATGGCAATCAAGTCCGTGATCCCCTGTACACCTTGACGGAGGACGTTATCCGCTTCACGGAACGCTTCGATCATCGGTGTGTTGCGTTCCACGATTTCAAGGAGCTTATCGTTCGGAATCACAATGAGGGTATCTACTTTTTCTTTGAACGCTTGAATGCCGTGCTGTGCGTGTTGCATACGCTTCCGTCCTTCGAACATGAACGGTTTCGTCACGACACCGACCGTGAGTGCGCCGATTTCTTTTGAAATCTCGGCGATGACTGGAGCGGCACCTGTTCCGGTTCCGCCACCCATCCCAGCCGTGACGAACACCATGTCCGCACCGTCAAGTGCTTCAATCAACTGTTCGCGGCTTTCTTCAGCCGCTTTTTTACCGATATCCGGGTTCGCACCTGCACCGAGACCACGTGTCAATTTTGCACCAAGCTGAAGCTTCACGTCGGCTTTCGACATGTTCAACGCTTGTGCATCCGTGTTGACTGCGATGAACTCGACTCCTTGTACCCCATGTTCAATCATGCGGTTAACGGCGTTTGACCCGCCGCCACCGACTCCAATTACTTTAATTTTCGCTACGGCGTCAATCGCCTCATCAAAGTACATCATTCAGGTATCCCCCTACGTATTTTCCAAGTTGTATTACATCGTCAGCTTAAACGCCAAATAATTTTTCCATCAAACGACTAAACCCTTTTTTCGACTCTTGATCGCTCTCGTATTCGTTCTCTCCTACATGAATATCGGTCGCTTCCGGCTTCTTGTGAAGTGTTTCCTGGCGAACTTCCGGTTTTTCAAGCTGAGATTTCGAAACGTGATGATCACTCATCAAGACATATTTCAACACGCCGACGGCTGTCGCGTATTTTGGATGTCTGACACCAATCGACGATGGTTGATACAATCTCGTCTTTTGGCCCATAATACGAGTCGCCAACTCCTGAATACCAGGTAGAGCAGCTGCCCCACCGCAAAGTAAGTATCCGCCATTCAGCATCGGAACACCTACTTTTTGAACCTTATTCAACATAAGGGTAAACATTTCCTCTATTCTCGCTTCTAAAACGTAGCTAATTTCTGACTGTGGTTCGAACGCCACTTCCCCATTGATGTTCGTGTAGGAGAAACCTTCTGTCTCATCAGCCATTTCTTCAAGAGCGAGACCATATTCTTCTTTCGCCACTTTGGCGTCTTGATATTTACAATTGAGTTTATAGACCAAGTCTCTCGTCATATGATCTCCACCGACCGGGAGGATATACGAGTAGACGAGATCTCCCCGATAAAATACGGAGACCGTCGTCTTTTCATGTCCGACATCGACAAGCCCGATTCCTAAATCGATTTCATCTACAGAAGCTGCGCTCATACCGAGGGCAAGGTTTCCTAGAATAAAACCTTCGAGTTGTAATCCTGCCCGTTCAATCGAACGACGAATACTATGTAAAATGGTCTTCGACCCGGTCACCATTTTCCCGTGCATCTCAAGTCGATAGCCTAACATGCCCCGTGGATCGACAACGCCGGTTTGCTGATCAACCGTGAATGAAGATGGGATCACATCGATGACACTCATCTCGTCCGGTAATCGCATCACTTGTGCCGAGTTGATGACTTCCATCACGTCTGCGTCGGTAATTTCTTGATCTTCTCGCTTCACGGATGCAATTCCATGACATGGGGCAATTTGGATATGTTCCCCTTCGATGGCAACGTATACAGATCGAATTTGATCTCCTAGCGATGTCTCAGCGTGCTCAACGGCCTGTTTGATCGCTTGGACTGTTTTATCGATGTCTACGACAGCGCCACGTTTTACACCCGCAGACGGTGCACACCCTTCTGCCAAAATATTAAGCGTTCCGCCGAGCAATTCACCGACGACGAGCTTAATCTCTGACGTTCCAATATCTAATGCGGCCACATAACCATTCGCTTCCAAAAGGGAAACACCTCCGCTCTATAATTTTTCTGTTCCAATTGCTTGACACATATACAGATATCCAAAAAAATTGTTGGTTTCGACAAGATATCTCACGTCTAAGTTTACAACAAATAAGATAGTGAGAAAAGGTAGAATCCTACAATTTAAGCGGTTTCGCGTTATCAATTCGTTTACAAACGACAAAAAAACAGCCCTTATGTGTCTAAGGACTGTAATATAACTGATTATTCATTCGTTTTCTTGTATGGAACAAAATAAAAACCACCATCCATGACGACGGTCCCACGCTCACCTTTCGGGATGTTTTCATAAATTTCTCCATACTTTGATACGGTCTCGCTTAACTTCAATGTCGGTGTGAGTAACGTGTTGCCATCGTTCATAAAAATCTCGTATCGCGTCGGCTCATCTTTTCGTTTCGATAAAATCACTTCTGACATACGAGCCCGTGTCGCATCATCGACCCGCTCGAGTTCACTTGCGATCTTTTCGAGTTCCGCTTCCGTGTTGAACTCTCGTAAGAGTGGTCCGTCCTTTAGCTTTTGCGGATCGGTGATGGCTCCGGTCGGATGGAGTGAACCGTCGGCTAACACGACGACATCTCCTTTTTCCGCTTTCGCATAAGCGATCATTTTCTCTTCTGTCACGGTGATTTGAACCTTGTTATACCAAGAACGATCGATTTCTACCCGTTTGACACCAGGCAACTTTTCCATCTGTTCACTCATCTTGTTTGGGGACAGACTGACAAACTTCGTCGATGAATCGAGCTTCATGTCCTGAAACACGTACGTTTCTTCTAACCAGTAAAGACCCGATACCTTCACTTCTTTCACGTTCGACATCGAAGTCTGCATGTAGACCACGAGTAGGATGAGAATTCCAAACAGTGAGAGTACAGAGAACATCCGACGGTTCGCTTTTTTACGCCGTTGTTTTTTCATGTATGGAATACGGTCTTCGAGACTACGTACCGTTTGTTGGCTTGGTTCCATCGGGTTCTACTCCTTTATTGAATGACTTCTTCTACCAGGTCGGCCAATGCATCTGACGCGTCCGGGAAACCGAGTGCACGCGATGCGTTCGCCATCTCATCACGCTGTTCGAGTGCTTGACGAATCGCTTCTACGAGCGTAACACCCGTCAACGCCTCTTCTTTCACAAGGATGGCCGCCCCGTTCTCGACGAGGGCCGAAGCATTTTTCGTTTGATGGTCAGCTGTCACGTACGGACTAGGTACCAAAATGCTCGGTAAACCAATGGCGGTCAATTCTGAAATCGTCGAAGCGCCAGCTCGTGAGATGACGAGTGACGTACAGGCGAGTAAAGATGGCATATCGTACACGTATGGATGGATGTGTACATTATCAGAAGATGGCGCCTGTTTCGACACCGCATCGAAATGCACTTTCCCCGTGACGTAAAGGACGTTGATTGGCAATTCTGAGAGCGACGGGATCGCTTCCACGACCGCTCGGTTGATTGCCTCGGCTCCGCGGCTCCCACCATACACCAAGACGATCGGACGGTCATCTAAACGATACTGTTCGCGGACGGACGCCTCATCGACTTCCGTTTGCAAGACTTCGCTACCACGCGGGTTTCCAATCAAGCGAACGTTCGCACCCGGGAAATGGACATCTGAGCCTTTGAACGAGAGGGCAACCCGATCGGCTTTCTTCGATAAGAATTTGTTAGTTAATCCCGGGATACTGTTTTGTTCATGCAGAATCGTGGGGATCCCAAGCTGTTGTGCCGTATAGACGACGGGGCCGGATACGAAACCACCCGTCCCAATCACGACGTCCGGCTTAAACGCCGCCATGTCTTTTTTCAATGCCCGAACGGCTTTCAAAAACCAGTAGGCTGTCTTCACGTTCTCGAGTGAAAGGGAACGCTTCAGACCTGCGATTTGAATCGACTTGAACGGGACACCGGCTCGCGGTACGAGATCAGCTTCTAACCCATTCTCCGTCCCGATGTATTGTACCTGTAAATCCGGGTGACGTTTTTTTAGCGTTTCAATCAATGCGAGTGCCGGATAAATATGACCACCGGTACCACCACCAGAAATCATGATTTTCATCGGTTCGCCTCCTCATATGAACGGACGAGTTGAACGAACTGCTCGCCTCGTTCTTCAAACGTTTTAAATTGATCCCAGCTAGCACAAGCGGGTGAGAGTAAGATGACGTCTCCCGTCTCGGATTGCTCAAACGCGAGCGGAACGGCGTCTGCCAACGTCTCGACGGTGAAAGATGGAATCTGTCGGGACTCGCCGAGCTCTTTAAAACGCTCTTTCGTCTCACCATACGCGATGACAGCTTTTACGTTTGAGAGAGCCGGGGCGAGCGAAGATAAGTCCGCACCACGCTCGAGACCACCACAAAGCCAGACGATTGGGGCGTCAAATCCACGTAACGCAGCTTCCGCCGCCACGTTGTTCGTCGCTTTCGAATCATTGTAGACGGCACGTCCGAGCACATCACCGAGACTCTCGGTCCGATGCGCGACGCCACCGAAGTTTCGTAACACACGTTCGATATGCGTACGTGGAATAGCGAATGGTTCCACTAAGAGTAGTGCAGCCAATACATTTTCCACGTTGTGCGCCCCGCCTAATGCCAACTCATTTACCGGCATGATTTTTTCACCACGAACCGTGACCCATCCATCGACGACAGAAGCGTCACCCCGGTCAAAGCTGAACGTAGTCGGTTCAATCTCTCCCGGGACACGTTTCATCACTTCCGGATCTGTCACTTTCACGACGATTTGATCTGCATTCGTCATTCGACGGAACAAGTTTCCTTTTGCATCCGCATACGCATCAAAATCCCCATGATAGTCCAAATGAGCTTCCGATAGATTGAGTAGTGCCGCCGAGCGAGGATGAAACGACTCAATCCCCATCAATTGAAAACTCGACAATTCAATCACAATCAAATCGCCCGCCTTCGCCTGAGACGCCACTTCAATCGCAGGGAATCCGATGTTTCCCGCAAGATGCACCGGACGCTCCCCACCTTTGAGCAATTCATAGACGAGTGTCGTGGTTGTCGTTTTCCCATTTGAGCCAGTGATGGCAACAAATTCCGCCTCCGTTGCTAAATAAGCAAGTTCCACTTCAGTATAGATCGGGATATGACGAGACATCGCTTCCTGAAGCAATGGAATCTGATACGGGATGCCTGGGTTTTTGACAATCACCTCTGTCTCATTCAACAGAGCGAGGGGATGCTCGTTAAACACCGATTGAATCCCGAGAGCCTGAATTTTTTCCTGTTCGTCTTCCGGAGGGATATTCCCCGTATTGATCGTCACATCTGCTCCCGCATGATGCAGATATGTCGCCGCCGCAATACCGCTCTTCGCAGCACCGAGGACAAGAACTTTTTTACCGTGCCATTGCTTTTCCATCTGTCTCACCCTTTTACATGAGTAGTAATGATAAACCTGCTGTAATTAAACTGATGCCTCCGAACGTGAGTACGATGCGCCATTCTGACCACCCGACCATTTCGAAGTGGTGATGGATCGGACTCATCTTGAAGAGTCGTTTCCCCGTCGTTTTAAACGAGATGACTTGCAAGATGACGCTCAACGTCTCGATGACGAAGATGATGCCGACGAAGACGAGAAGTAATTCGAGCTTCAACATCAAAGCGAGTCCAGCGACGGCTCCGCCTAGTGCGAGCGAACCGGTGTCCCCCATGAAGATTTTAGCCGGATACTTATTGAAGACTAGGAACCCGATCAAGGCACCGACGACCCCAAACGCGAACCAAGCAATCCCAAGTTCATCTTGTGTAAGGGCGTAAATCCCAAAGAATGTGAACGTCGGGATGGCCGAGAACGAGACGAGTCCGTCTAATCCATCCGTCAAGTTGACAGCGTTCGAGAACCCGACGAGCCAGAAGATGACGATGACGATATAGAACCATCCAGTATCGAACGAAATCGACGTGAACGGGATCGAGATTGATGTATCGAGGTCTCCTCCGAGTGACAAGAACCATGCAAACAATACCGATACCACGATTTGACCGATCAACTTCTGAAGGGACGTCAATCCGAGGTTTCGTTTATTGACGACTTTGATGTAGTCATCCAAGAAACCGATGACACCGAATGCCATCGTAACGAATAGAAGGGTACCGAATCCTGCGACCGCTTCGCCGAAGATGACGGATACGATGAATCCGACGAGGATGGCGAGCAGGATGACAATCCCACCCATCGTCGGTGTACCCGACTTCTTCTGGTGCCAACCTGGACCTTCATCACGAATCTCTTGTCCGAACTTTAATTGACGCAATGCTGGGATGGCTCGCGGCATCACGATCAAGACACTTAATAATGAACTGATTAATACGATTAAACTAATTAACATGTTGCTACCTCACTACTCTATTTATTGAACAAGACGCTCAAGCGCCAGTCCTCGAGATGCCTTTAACAATACCACAGTATCCGGTCGTTGATAATGATGAAGGAGCGCCTTCGCTTCCTCAACCGTCGGGACCATTTTAACGTTCACTCGTGAATCTTGAATCCCATCCGCGATCCATTTTGCCTTGTCTCCAACGAGAATACAATCGGTCACGGGAGATGTCACCGCGCCACCGACTTGTTCGTGTTGCAGTTGTTCATCCATTCCTAACTCGTACATATCTCCAAGGACGAGCACACGCTTCGAGAATCCTTCAAGCGACTTGACTGTCTCAATCGCTGCAATCATCGACGTCGGACTTGCGTTGTAGGCATCGTTAATGAGGTGAGCTTCGCCGAACATCTGTTTTTCCATCCGCATCGACGTCAACTTGATTCGGTCTAGGCCACGTTGAATCATCGCATGATCGAGACCGAACGCAAGTCCACACGCGATTGCATAGGCTGCGTTTCGAATCTGATGGGCACCGAGCACCTTTAGTTCATACAAGTCACCGTTGTATTTAAAGATCGATGCGTCAAATGTCGTTTCGATCACTTCAATTTTCCCATCCGCCGTTTCATCGTATCCGACGCGATAGCCTTGACCAGAAAGAAGTGACTCATCCGCATCGACGATCAAGCGACCGTTCGCTTTGAGACCTGCCTTGATCTCAAGTTTCGCCTTGGCGATACCTGTCCGCCCGCCGACTTGTTCACCGTGAGACTCCCCGATATTCGTCACAAACGCCACATCCGGCTTAGCAAGTTTTGACAACGTCTCGATTTGACCGAATCCGTTCATCCCCATCTCGAGGACGGCTACTTCCGTATCTCGCGGCATTCTGAGAACGGTAAGTGGTAAGCCGACGTCCGAGTTGAAGTTACCGGCCGTCTTATGCGTCTTGAACTTCTCCTCGAGCACGACAGCGACCATGTCTTTTGTCGACGTCTTCCCATTCGAGCCCGTAATGGCGACGACGAGCGGATTAATCTCTTCTAAATATCGGGCTGCTGCTGTTTGCAATGCCTCGACCGTCGATTTCACAGGGATGACAACCAGGTTGTCTGGTTGAGGGCGACCCTCTTCCCAGAACGTGACAATCGCACCCTTTTCAACGGCCGCCTCGATGTAGTCATGGCCGTCGACTCGCGCCCCGACGATGGGGACGAAGAGACCCGCCTCGTTTGCATCTCTCGAATCTGTGGCGACCCGTTCGACGAGACGCTCGTCATGTAGATCCATCCCAAACCATGATGCCAATTTTTGAACTGTCAGTTGTTCCATACAAACTTCCTCCTCTTACATAGGAAAAGAGAGCCGCAGCCCTCTTCATCTCGTGCGTTAATTCGACGGTGTCTCCAACTTCACTTTCAAGGAGGCACCTGTTTTGACCGGTTTCCCTTTGCCAATCGATTGCGATGTGACAAATCCGGTACCGTCGATTTCTAAATTTAATTGATAAAGGGTCGCTAAACGTTTGACGTCACGTAACGACCAACCTTTTAATGTAGGCATCGTAAACGACTCGCTCGTTTTTAGCAACAATCGTTCACCGACGACATAAGATTGTCCTTTCACAGGACTCTGCGCAATCACTTCGTCTCCATCACCTAACACGATCGGATTGAAGGAATTCTCCGTCGATGCGTTCACTGCCTCTTCACGGTTTTGACCGATATAAGAAGACGTTGTCTTCGTCGAGGCTTCGACTGCTTTTTCTTGTTTTTCAGGCTCGACACTCCGGTAACGTAATGCGACATCCATCACGTCTTTGAAAAGTGGCGCCATGATTCGTGGCCCGGTCGTAGACGAGTCACTGTTCGGTCTGTCCACCGCGATATACATGACAAGTTCCGGATCGTCTTCCGGAGCCATCCCGACGAATGAGTGAATATACTGTCCACTCAAATATTTTCCGTTCTCGGCGATTTGAGCGGTACCGGTCTTTCCGACGACACGATAGTTGTCTAACGCATACAGTTGCCCGGTTCCCACATCGCTATTGACGACACCGTCGAGCGCTTCACGTGTCTTTTTGGCTGTCTCCGCCGTGATCGGTTGACCGACTTCTTTCGGATTGGTCGTCCGAATCGTTTCGCCGGTCTCGCTGTTGACGATTTTCTTGATGAGGTGCGGTTGCTTCATCGTCCCATCCGTTGCGATGGCCGATGTCGCTTGCAAAATTTGCATCGGTGTCACCGCTGTCGATTGTCCCCATGCCGTAATCAAGACGTTCATCGGACTTTCGAAATCGAATTGACTATTGACCTCTCCAGGCAAATCGATTCCTGTCCGCTGATCAAACTTGAACGCTTTAAAGTAATCTTCATATCGACTGAGACCAAGTCGTTCGTTCGCTAAAATCGAGAATGCGACGTTCGACGAATGCCAGACGCCTTCTACCATAGGAATGGTACCCCATCCCGTAATGTTGTAATCATTGAAGACCGTCTTGCCATATTTGTATGAACCGGATTCATACAGCTCATTCGGATTGTACACGCCTTCGTTGATGGCTGCCGCGAGCGTAAAGATCTTCATCGTCGATCCAGGTTCGAATCGAGACGAAACAGAGAAGTTACTGTACGAAGAAATCTCGCGTGTGTTCGGATCAAACGATGGTCGGTCCGATAGTGCGATGATCTCTCCCGTTTTCGGGTCCATGATGATGGCCGTCGCATGTTTCGGCTCATACTCCTCATACAACTCATTCATCTTCGTTTCGAGCAACTGTTGGATTCTGTGGTCGATTGTCAATTGGACGTCCGCCCCGTCTTCCGGTTCAATCTTCAACTGCTCGTCACTCGATATGAGTTCACGACCTGCCAAATCTTTCTCAAATCGATACAGACCGTACGATTCACTTAAAATATCATTCAGAGACTTTTCAATCCCTAATTCACCGACGAGTTCGATACGACCGTTCTGGTCAATTTTCTGGGCATATCCGATTACCGAGGAAGCAAATACTTTGTTCGGGTAATAGCGCTTCGGTTCCTCGACAAACGTGATGCCGTTAAGATTGAATGCTTCAATCTCTTCTTTTTGTTCTACGGTCAAGTCACGACCGGGAACACCGAACTCGATCTGTCCAAGGTCGGCATTTTGTTCAAGCCGTTTCAATAAATCGGCTTCTGTCATAGGAAGCACGGTCGACAATTGCTTTGCCGCTTCGGCGAACTCATCGGGCATAAGCGTCTTCCCTTTGACCCGCTCACCACCGAGTTTCAAAACGGCAACGAGCCGGTATGATGGAATGTTGATGGCAATCGGTTGACCGAAGCGATCATACACCTCGCCCCGTTCCGCTTCTAACGTACTGACCGCTTTCCACCGTTGCTCTTCCGCGAATGCGAGCATGTTCTCCCCTTTGTACGTATGGGTGACGGATAAATAAAGGAACCATCCAACAAAAAATAAAAAGAGCGGGGTGAAGCAGACAATCGCTACCCACGCCACTCTTTTTTTACTCTGTTTTAAAGAATTCATCAATCAATCACCTTGACATTCTTTTCATTGAATTTCATTCCGAGCTTCTCGGCAATCGCATAAATTCTTTCGGGCGAGCTTAATTGGGCGATTTCATACTTTAGTTCTTCGTTTTCTTTTGCAACCCCGTCGACCTGCTGATTGACGGCTGCTGTATCACGCATAATATTATACGCTTCATTGTGCTTCGACACCGTGATGCCACCGAACATGACCACTGAACCAATCATCACTGGATACAGGATCGATTCAAACAAGGTCAACGTGCGTCGTTTTGGAGCAGGTATTGGTCGTTCTTGCGGAATCGGATTTCGATTCGGTGTTACTTGAGGCTGCAACGCCTTACGGGCAGCTTCTGGCATCAGGTATCCCTCCTACACTCTCGGTTATTTTTGTTTTTCGGCCACTCTCAACTTAGCAGAGCGTGAACGACGGTTATCTTCAAGTTCTCCCTCACTCGCCACGATTGGCTTACGCGTGATGAGTTTGAGTTCAGGTTCAAATTCTTTCGGAATGACCGGCAACCCCGGTGGTAATGGTGGATGCTGGCTTCGCTCTTTGAACACTTGTTTACAAATGCGGTCTTCTAACGAATGGAACGTGATGACACAGATGCGTCCATTCAATGCAAGTAAATCAATCGCATCTTGAACGGCGCGGTCGAATACGTTCAACTCATCATTGACGGCGATTCGAATCGCTTGGAACGTCCGCTTCGCCGGGTGTCCGCCTTTTCGTCTAGCTGGTGCAGGAATCGCTTCTTTAATCAAGTCGACAAGCTCGAATGTCGTCTCAATCGGTTTATCGGCACGGGCTTGCTCAATCTTTCGTGCGATTTGCTTTGAAAACTTTTCCTCCCCGTATGTAAAGAAAATACGAGCAAGTTCTCCGAACGACCATTCGTTCACAACATGATAGGCTGAAAAGTCCCGTGACCGGTCCATTCTCATATCGAGCGGTGCGTCATAGTTGTAACTGAACCCGCGCTCCGCCTCATCTAGCTGTGGCGAAGAAACGCCTAGGTCGAATAGTACACCGTCCACTTTTGTCACACCACGTTGGGCGAGTTCTTCCTTCAAGTGAACGAAATTGCTCTTTATAAACGTCACACGGCCTTCATAAGGAGCCAATCGCTCTTTCGCATGTGCGAGCGCGACGTCATCTTGGTCGAACGCATATAGTTGACCCGTCGTTAGACGCTTTGCGATTTCTTCACTATGACCCGCTCCACCTAACGTACAATCGACATATACCCCATCTGGTTTGATGTTCAATCCCTCAATGGACTCCATTTTTAAAACCGTTTCATGCTCAAACATTCAAAAAACCCTCTCAACCTACATATTTCAACTGTTTTATTACACTTACTTTATCATAAAAATGTCAAGGTCCGTACAGGTTTTTAGTGAAAAGAGGAAACAAAAAGGTAACAACGAAAAAAAGCTCCTGACAAATGTCAAGAGCTCTCCAAAAAATGATTATACATAGAACAAACATCGCTCCGAATCGGATTGTTCATATGCCTGTTTCAATCGTTGAAACACATCTAGTCCGTGACGATTTAATATCGGAACCATCGAGAGGATACGTTCTTGAGGGGCATCCATCGGGAACAGTCGGGTCGATAGATGAATCCGTCGTGCATTCAAGCGATATTGTTCTCGCTTCGATTCGGCACGCATCTCATCTGCCAATCGCTCGAGCACATGTCTCGACTTCGCCTCAAATCGTCTTCCTTGTTTCCCTGCCTCATGACTGACGGCCTCCGTGAGCGTCCGGTACGCATATAGCTCTTCTTCAAACGCTTCGTCGTCAAAGGCATGGTCCGGAAGCGGTTGCTTCATATACTGCTCCAATGTCACGCTTTCTTGACGAAGCTTCTTCTCATCATTTCTTGACACGATCAACCCACCAAGACGTGGCAAGAGAAGCGGCATCATCCAGCCCATCTCGTGGAAGAGCGGTCGAAGCTGGAGCCAGTAGGCAATTTCACCGGGACCTGCCACATACCCAAGAGTCGGGAACAAGAAATCCTGCATGAGCGGACGGGAGACCACGTTATTTGAGAAACGCTCCGGATGCGCCTCTATCTCTGTGAGCAGTTCGCTTTCAGTGAAGCGATGCCCTCGCTTTGTCGTGAACACGCCATCGACTTTTGTGAGCAGCTCTCGCGTTCCATCGTGATAAAACAGATGGGCCGCATCCTTGTTCAATTCGACCGACGGCATCCCTTCTTCATACGCATGACCGAGCGCTTCATGAAGCGCGTCATGATGCTCGATGAGACGTCGGAACATGGGTCGTTCGAGATCCCGTACGTCTCTCGCGTGCGGGTCAAACAATAAAAAGTCAGACCCGACGAATCGCCGCATCATGCCACCGAAAAAATGAGCGAACGAACGACTCACTTGAATGAGGTCAATCAGCTCATGATACAAATGTGAAGTATACGGTGTCTCTGTTTCATTCAGTAGAAGACGTTGCGCCATTTGAACAAGTTCGAGCTTTACCCGTTCGAACTCTAAGTCCCCTATCGATGCTTTTCCTGCAAGCGGTAACGATGACAAGGCATCTTTTTTCAACGTCCTCGAAAACGCCTGTGTTGTGAAGACATGGTTGATTTCAGCAAAGTCATGATCTTCCGTAGCCATCCAGAAGACAGGAAGGACCGGTTTCCCTAATTTCGCTTCAGCCTGTTTTGCCCGTTTGATGACCGCTAACAGTTTGTATACGGCAAACAAAGGTCCTCCATATACGCCGACCTGTTGCCCCGTCACCATCACGTACGCTTTTCGCTGAGCGAGTAACTCCAGCTTCGCTTCCAACTCTTCCGAAAGTTCCCCGAACTGTTCTTGTTGTCCCTTTATTATCTCGACGAGCTCCGACAGATGCTCATAGGTGCGCCCTGAGACCTCCTCGGCACGTTTTTCGATTTCATCCATCCCTCGATAATCGAGCCAGCGACCATATTCATGATCGATTTGAATCATCGGTGATGTGGATGCATATAGCGCATCAAATGCTTCTACCTTCACGTGTAACAACTTCCTTTCAATCAATCAACGAATCATGCCTTGGGCTATACCGATTGCGAATAAAATGGCGTGGGTCGGGACAAGTAGCAAGAAGAGTAACCGCCAGCCATGCACGAACATCTTCGTGAACAGCACTTCCTCATAACGAATCCGCTGCCAAATCGCGTTGATCGGGAAAATCGCACAGCACGCTGCGAGCAATAACAGCAACATATCTGTCCCGACGATGGCCTCAAGTAAAATACTGCATGCATAAAACCAAAGGATGACTCCGGCATCGCATGCGAGCTTGAATGAGTTGATTGATTTCGGCATAATTTTTCTAAGTATCATATACACCATAAACCATAAGATGAGTGGAAATGAAACGATATACACTAACACGATGCGCTCGCTCCTAGAATCAGTTTATGTAATAGCGGAATGACAGTGAGAGAAATCTGCATTTGTTCGGCTTTTTCAATCACCGGTTTCAAAATTGCATCCACCTCGGTCGGCCGACCTTCTTCAAGGTCGCGCAGCATCGAGGAGCGATTCTGTGCGGTACGTTCGACAATCGTCTCGATGTAGGAATACGAGACGTGCTGCGCAAACAACGGTGTCAACTCATCGTAAATCGATTGTGCGATTTCACGATATGGTGAGCCGGCGAGTGCTCCGTTCGGGACCCGGCATAATGCCGTGATGGGATTGATGATGGCATTAGCAAACAATTTTTCAATGACGACTTGCTCAATCTCTTCTTCCCACACAATGTGAAGTGGGCTCTCTTGAAATGATAGAGGGTGTAGTACCGATGTGCTTCCGATCCGAATCCGTCCGAGTCCACGATGCTCAACCTCATGACCACGCTTCGTCACCCCATGCTCGACGACACCTAAATGAAACCCTCGACGTTTCGCATATTCCAGATGGGCAATCCCATTCGAACAAATAAAGACGGGCACCTTACCCGAGAGGCGAGCCGTCGCTTCCTCGACTTGATGGGCTTTTGTCGTGACAAAAAAGAGATCCTCGTCCGTTTCTTGAAGCGTCTGACTGGAACGGAACGACACACGTGCCGTCCCTTCCGTCACGCCGGTCCGTGTGATGACAAGTGGATCAGATGACCCGCTTCTTCCGTAGAGCGTCACGTCGTAATCATCTGCGAGCAAAGATGCCATCAATAATCCGACCGCTCCGTTTCCGATGATACCAATTCGTTTGATGGAGTTCATCATGGTCATCCTCCTATTCGAACTATTTTCGCACAAAAAGTTTACCACATCTTTTCGCCATGACCCAAAAATGACAAACAAAAAAGGAGCGACCTGAGAACAGGTCACTCCTTCAAGCATTATTTGCTTGTTACTTCTTTACCGTTGTAATGTCCGCAAGATTTGCAAACACGGTGTGAAAGTTTCATTTCGCCACAGTTCGGGCACTCGTTCATACCAGGTACGTTGAGTTTGAAGTGAGTACGACGAAGACGTTTGCGAGTTTTCGACGTTCTACGGAATGGTACTGCCATCGTTGTCCACCTCCTTGATAAGTTAACCTTCCTCGTTCTCTTTTTTCGAGAACAGGTCGGCCAGTCCCGCGAAACGCGGGTCAATTTTTGGTTGGGCTTCGGGCTGTTCGTCAGTAAGCGTCCAGCCTTCTCCTTCAACCTGAGTTTTGTCTGTTTCGTTCCCGTAAACTTGCATCGGGACGTCTAACATGATGAGCTCTTTTACAATCGGTACAAGACTGATCGTATTTCCTTCTGGCAAATTCACGTCATCGAATTGCTCCGTATAACGCCCATTCTCCAAAAAGAAAGGCTCGAGCGATTCAATATCGAATTCATAAGTGACATCTTCTAACGTTCGCGCATCTGGCAACGTCAGGTCACCTTGAATCTTCAGATTGAATGTAACTTGATTAGATGTGAACGATGCATCCCCGTGCACATGCACCGGGCGAATCGAACGGATATCCGGATGGAGCTGAGTCAGCTCTGGTAGTTCTACCATCTCATCGATTGTAAAACCGTCACCCTGGTTTCGGAGCTTAAGTAGCTGTGCAATAGACCATTTCATCCGAATCACCTCAATTGCAACAATATGAATTATAGATAGGCCAACTTGTTTTGTCAATGTTTTTTCTTTACACTAAAATCAGTTGACGACGGCGCTTTGCCAAAGCGTACTTACTCATCTTACACCAATCCATACGACAATGCAAAGGAGTAAATCATGCAAAAGACGGCCATTATTGCAGAGTACAACCCGTTTCACAACGGGCACTATTATCAAGCGCAAACTGCACGTCACGAAACCGGGGCGGATGTCATGATTGCCATCATGAGTGCCCAGTTCACTCAACGGGGCGAACCCGCCTCGTTCGACAAGTGGAAACGGGCTAAGGCTGCCGTCGAGAGCGGTGCAATCGATCTAGTCATCGAGTTACCGACCCAGTACGGGGTCCAACGCGCCGACCGTTTCGCTAGCGCCTCCGTCTCGATTGCTGAACAGCTCCGTTGCCAGACGCTATCGTTCGGGAGTGAGAGCGGGGATATAGATGCAATCCTACATGCAGCCCGTTCACATGTCGAAGAGGCGCCACGTTATAAAGAGGCGCTTAAAGAAGCGCTACAAGAAGGGCACTCGTCCGCGCAAGCTTCGAGTCGAGCTTTTCGGACCGTCTATCCCTCGTTTGATTTGACGCGACCAAACAACATTTTGGGCTACCATTACGCCAAAGCAGCAAAATCGATTCAGTTACATACAGTCAAACGGCTCGGGGCTGATTATCATGACCCTTCATTAATGGATGTCATGTCGGCGACAGGCATTCGGACTCATTATTTAGGCACCGGTGAAGTTCGTGCCGTCCCGGCATCAACTGAAGCGATGTTTCGGACACGACCGATGACACATTGGGAACACTATTGGCCCGTCTTACAATTCAAACTGAGAACCTTGCCACTCCACACAATGACGGAGCTCGTAGGAATTGATGCTTCTCTCGCACCTCGTCTTAAGCAGGCGGGAGTCGAGCCTTCATTCGAACGTGCACTTGCTGTCGTATCGACACGTCGCTACACGCGTACCGCCATTCAGCGGGCGTTCGTCGCCGTACTGCTTCACTGGTTAAAAGTCGAGGCACCGACACGCTTTGATGAAGTCCCTTACGTGAGACCGCTTGCCTTCAACGATCTCGGACGACATGCGTTACGAGATGTGAAGGATGACGTGCCACTCGTCAGTAAGTTCGATGCCCGGCTCGATTTTGAAGCTCGTGTCACCGAAGCATATCGACTCCCGCTTCAAGATGATGCGTTGATCGAGCACCGGCAACGCCCTCAGTTCATCTCTTCTAAATAACGAATCGCATCCTCGACCGTCTTGACAGGGACGACTTCAATGTCACTGTTTAGGCGGTCTCGTGATTCCAGCGCCTCTTCATAATTTGAACCGGCCGGCACAAAGAAGACTTCAGCTCTTTCCTCGGCGGCGGCGACAATTTTCTGCCATGCACCTCCGATAGGTCCGACATTCCCTTCCTCATCGACCGTTCCGGTTCCGGCAATCCGTTTTCCATTTGCCAAGTCACCTGGCGTCAATTGATCATAGATTTCTAATGTGAACATCAATCCTGCAGACGGACCACCGACATTCGTCAAAGCGACATCGACTTCAGGATCAGCCGTGATTTCTTGAACGGGAAGTGGCTCATAGATTCCAATTCCGACACGATCCCCACTTTGATCGATCGGCTGAATGAGCGTTTGCACGACACGTTCTTCGCCGTCTCGTTCAATCGTCAACTCCACTTCATCGCCCGCCTCAAATTCCGATATGCGATTCAAAAAGTCGACGCGAGTGGCAAAGGACATCCCATCGATGGCCGAGATGACATCACCCGGCTTCAACACATTGGCCGCAAGGGACCCAGGAATCGGAGCAGATACATAAATTCCCTCGAAATCAACCGTCACGTCTTGATCTGCTAATTGATAGGCGTATTGGATTGCTGCTTGTTGAGAAGAGTCCATCAATAATTGTTGGCGACGTTCATAGTCTGCCTCACTCTCCCCATCGTATAAATAGCGACTGGATAAATTCGCTTCCGTGAACGGGGTCACCCAACTTTCAACTAACCAAAACGGAGTCGCACGGCGTTGTGAGATCGTCACCATCATCAGTTCCCCATCCTCTTTTTCGCCACCTTGGACGGTCAGGAACTCTTCAATTGAGGTCGCCGCTCCGGGTGAAGAGATGTAGTAAGGAAGTGGGACGAACAGGAAGAGAAGAACTGTGACGAGTAAACCGAGACCGATCTTTAACGATTTCATTGTCCCGAACTCACTTGATACTTTTTACGTAAGGCAATTTCAACCTGTTCCGGTACGAGCTCACTGACCGATGCCCCATATTTCGCCACTTCTTTGACAATTGACGAGCTGAGGAACGAATATTGACTATTCGTCATCATGAACAACGTCTCGACGTTCTCATTCAATTTTTTGTTAATTGATGCGATTTGAAGCTCGTATTCGAAATCTGAGACTGCACGGAGCCCACGGACGATCGTCGCCGCTTCCCGCTCTGCGGCGTACTCGACAAGCAATCCACCGAACGCGTCGGCCGACACGTTTGGCAGATGTGTCGTCACGTCTCGGATCAGTCCCAGTCGTTCTTCCACATCAAACAATGGGGCCTTGCTTGAATTTTCAAGGACGGCGACAATGACCTCGTCAAAAATGGCCGCCGCTCGTTCAATAATATCTAGATGTCCGTTCGTGATGGGGTCAAAGCTACCCGGACAAATCGCAATCCGTTTCATCGTGTCACTCCTCTGATGCGTACTCATAGAAACTGATGGTGATGACATCTGAGTATCGCTGTTCTTTAATTCGTTCAAATCGTCCTACTCGTTCCGGTAACGTCACGTCGCTTCCGTGTTCACAGACGATTACGCCGATATCCATCAAGAGATTCGACTCATCGATCATTTGTAAGAACGCCACATGTTCTTCCGCATGATATGGAGGATCCATAAAGATGAGCTTAAATTGTTCCTGTTGAACCTTGAGCTGTTCGAGTACCGCCTTGGCGTCTTGACGATATACTTTCCCTTTCACTTCATAATGGGTCGCTCGTAAATTCTCTTGAATCGTTTGGACGGCTTTCGGTTGACGATCGACAAAAATAGCTTCGTCACAACCTCGTGATAACGCCTCGATTCCGAGCCCACCACTGCCCGCGTACAGGTCTAGTGCTTTCCCGCCTGAAAAATAAGGTCCGATGATGTTGAATAACGATTCCTTCACTTTATCGGTCGTCGGCCGTGTCGCCGTTCCTGGGACCGCTTTTAAACGGGTCCCTTTTCGTTCTCCAGATATGACACGCATGTCTTTCCCTCCAGCAGAAAAGATGAAGGTGATGCCACCTTCATCTTTTTGTTTATTTCGATTTTGTCTCGTACGTTTCGGAAATGAATGGGCGTTCGCTTCGAACGACCGCTTCCACAAACGGCAATGCTTTCACTTGTTCGAGTACGGCTTCATGACCTTCGAGGTCAGTATAAAGAAACGCATACTTCTCTCGTTTTGAGACAAAGTAAAGATTCGCATAACGTCTTAACGCTTTCACTTGTTTCAAGGAATTCACGTATACGACGAAGCCAATCCGTTCATTCAACTTAGACGGCGCATCCACAACTTCCGCCTCCTCCGCAGCTACCTCCACCAGAACATCCACCTTCATCAAAGAATGGATTACCGGTCGGGACCTTGATTTTAGGAGAGACTGAATGAGCGAGTAGTTCACTCACTTCCCCTAACAACTTATCCAAGCTTCGTTCCGCTTTTTTGAACGCAGCGATTTCCGGCTGAACATCGAGACGACGTTTGATGAGATGCATCTCTTTTTTGATGCGGTCGTGGTCCGGATGATGCTTTCCGAATCGCTGGACATACTCATAGTCCTCTTTCATCTTCAAGAACTCACGCTCGATTTCCTTTGCTTCTTGTGATGCGAGACGTGCCGCTTTCGTTTGAATATATGTTTGAAACGATTCGCTTGCTTCAATCAAATCGGTCAATTCTTCTGTTTGATCGAGCAGGGCAATCGTCTGTTCAGTGATTATCATACCCCTCACCCTTTCTGCCATGATTTTACCACAATTGTTTCCCTATGTAAGCAATCCACACTATAATTGAAGTTGACCGCAAGGCGTTCCATGTAGAAAGGAAGTGAACAGACGCAACCGATGCGTCTACGTATGAAAAAAGTTTCTTTTAATATGATCCGATCGGCCGGTATCAAGACGGATTATGCGAAACCCGAATATTATTTCGATCAGCTCGATAAGGTTCGCGCTGCCGACCTCGTCCTGTTCCCTGAATATTGGATGGTCAATTCCATCATCTACGGGATGAATAAAGCAATCTTCCCATCACCTGCGACTTATCACCTCGGGCACGACAAGATCGAGATGACGCGCGCCTTTAAAGCGACATATCCGCATCGGATTCCGAAGACATTGATTTATGGAAAGAACCCATACACGATTGAACGCGTGTTGGAAGAATTCCACTACCCGTTCGTCGCCAAAAAAGCCAAATCCTCAATGGGTCAAGGGGTATGGTTAATCAAAAATGACCAAGACTGGTTAGAATACGTCGAGAATCATGATACGTTCTATGTCCAAGAGTTCATCCCGAATGATCGCGACTTACGCATCATCGTGATTGGAGAAGAGGTAGTCGGTGCCTATTGGCGTGTCAGTGAGGCTTTTTTAAACAATGTCGCTCAAGGGGCTAACTTCTCGTACGAAGACATCCCGGAAGACGTCGTCCAAGAAGTTCAATCGATTGCCAACACGTTATCTATCAATCACGCAGCGTTTGACGTCATCGTGACGGAAGAAGGATTTTACATTTTGGAATTCAACGTCTTTTTCGGATCAGAAGGACTGCTACCTCTTGGCGTGAAACTCCCTCAAAAAATCGAGGAATACTTAAATTCACTCGGCTGATTAATCGTTCATCTTTTTTTCACAATTTGAACACACGTTATTCCAAGAACGTTTTTGAATATGGTATGATGACATATGAGGTTTATTCGAAAAGGGGGATTATGATGAAATTTGAGCAGTTCCACATCGAGGGAAAAGAAATCCGTTTTGGTTTGCTCGAGACGATCATGGATCATCATCATTTCATCCGTGAAGGTGCTTGGGATTACGAGCGTGCCACGTATGACATGAAATATGAGAAACAATCGACTGGCGAAACATTCTATCTTCGCTTACCTGTATACGCGATCGAAGGTCAAATCGAAGATCGTCACGCTGTTGTCAAAATGCTTACACCGATTTTAGGAAAGCATTATTATCCACACGGTGTTGAATACGATGAAGTCTTCCCAGAAGAAATCGTCCGCGACTGTGAGCGCCGTCTAAAAGCACTCGCAGAAACATTAGAAGTCAAACCCCTTGCATAAGCGAAGGGGTTTTTCTTATAGGCTCACATAAGTCGAGTCAAACGTTGTTTGGCAATTTACGCCGACAAGTCCTTTGATTCGATGATCACGCACCCTTTACTTTTATAATATATAATCATATCTTCTATTTTTTTCAAATCGTAGCTCGTGATGCAATCCGACAAGACGCTAACGGCATAGTCAGATTTCCGCAGATTGTAGCAAGTCGACTTCACACAGGCGGTCGCATCAGCCCCAGTGATATAAAACGTATCGATGTGATGCTGTTCAATGAACGTCACAAACGCTTCGCTCGTCAAAGCGTTGCCCTTGTATTTTGTAAACACGTGATCGGACACGAGCTTCAAATCTGGTGCTAATTCCGCTCCTCGCGTTCCTGTTTTGAACGTTCTCGTCCCCGCCGATAAATTTTCATGCCGGATATAGACGATATGTAATTTCTTTTTGACCGCCCAATCGATTGCTTTATTGATGTTGTCGATGATTGCTTTGTAATTTTTCGTGATGTCATTTTGAATGTCAATAACGACTAAAGCCTGGTTCTGCATATTTCACCCTCCTCCATTTCTAAAAACGAACATTTGTTCGATTTAGTATTTAGTATAGCAAAGTTCGCCTCTGGAAGATATAGTCATGAGAAACACAGCGTCGAGCATATAAAAAAAGAGGCCCTTTGCGGGTCCTCCTTTATGTCATGTCGCAATGACGGTCAACGTCACATCGACTTGACCGAGCAATAAATCGAATTGGTCTCGAACATAGCGATACAATCGCTCTGCCTCGACGAGTGATAATGGTGCAATGATTTGATAATCATAGTGGTCTTTCGAGCGAGAGACGACTTTCACTTCTTTCAAGCCGAATTCAATCGCGCTACACGCGATCAAATCTTCAATCGCCCGTTCTGCAATCGTCACGTCTCCGTATGAATAGTCATTCCCAATCACAGCCATCGTATCGTTCATGGTGATCACTCCTTTTCATTCGCGAGCACTTTAACGTCCTCCATGATAGATTCGATATCGACCGGTTCATCCCCTGCCGTTGCCATCTGCGCGACAGCCCGGACATCATGATGGCGGTCGATGACGTACATCGTCGTCGCATGCGTCACGAGTCCGCTGTTCGCCTTCGAATAATAGAACTGTAGCTGGCGCGTGATCCGATCGATGTCTACCTGGTCTCCCGTCAACATCTTCCATCCAGTCGGCTCCGCTTGGAATGCTTCCCCGTAATTTTTCAGAACGGGCACGGTATCCACCTCCGGGTCAACCGTGATCGCAACGAGTTCTACGTCCGATCCGTATAAGTTCTCTTTTTTCAATTCTTTTTCGAGCTTCATGAAATCACGTAACGTGAGCGGACAAATATCTGGACAGTTCGTATAGAAGAACGTCACAATCTTCACTTTTCCGTTGTCGGAATCATAGGTCTCTTCATTTAATGCGTTCGTTAATGTGAACGGGGTTGGCTCTTGAATGACGGGTAGGTCGTCTTGATTGAAGAAAACAAAATACACGGCTACTCCGATGACGACAAGCGTCAAGACGGTCAAACCGACCGTCAAATAGCTATTCCGTTTCATACAGCTCTCCCTCTCTATGGATTATCCTCCGATTATCGCGCGGAATACGTTCGTCGTTTCACCTGGGTCATATGCCACATAGAGAAGAATGTAAACCGTCACACCCGTAATGGCCGTGAAGAACCAGACGACTGACGCTTTCGGTCCGATTTTCCGGTGTTTCTCGATCTTGTTTTTATAACCGAGATAGAGCGTAATCAATCCGAGGATACCACCTGTTGTCGCGAGAAGAATATGGAAAATCATAAAACCGAGATAGAACGGCTTCACTGAATCCGGTCCTCCGAATGCCGTGTTGCCGACAAAAATGGTACGTGAGACGTAAAGGATGAAGAACGTCGTCGCTGCAATCGCGGCGGCCGTCATCACCTTTTTATGTTTTTCGATGTTGCTGCGGTCTTTTGCGATAATCACCCACCCGATGGCGACAAGAATCGCACTGATGACGATGAATGACACACTAATTAAGGCAAGATAGTTCATCAATGTTTCCCCTTTATGTTCTGTTTAATTTTTTTCATTTGTTTCTTGCGGAGTGAATGACATGCCTTCATCAAGAGCAAGCGATTTCGTCCGACGCACCCAGCCGAAGAACGTCCAGCCGAAGAAGAAGCCGTACACGATCTCTTGACCGAGCTTCATGAGAACCCCACCGAATCGTTGATCTTCGAGCGCGCTGTTCGTCGCTCCCATCAACGCCTCTAAATCGATTCCAGAAACGTCACCGTTCGGGAGACAGTAGCCAAGAACTGTCGCAAACGTCTGCGGGTCCGTATACGCATTATAGAGCGTCGTTTGACTGAAGATGATGAGCGCACAGGCAGGTGTCAATAAGACCCCGTTGGCGATAATGTACACCATTCGTTTCAAATCGGACATGCCTTCCTCTTCGTCTGAGACGAGTGGAACGATGACCGGATACCACATCGTCAAACTAAAGACGAGAAGGGCACCGTGGAAAATCCGGTGAACGCCATAGTTCGTCAAGACGTAGTCAAATACGACCGGCATATGGTAAATCGAGAACAATGCGTTGAATAAAATAAGCGCAATCAGTGGCTTCGTCAAAAACTTGAACGTCGGCCCAATCCATTTGAAGCTAAGTACTTTTTCAAACACCCAGTACGGTAGACCGTAAACGACGAGTGCCGGTGCCAAAATATAGACGAGCACCATTTGGAACATATGCACCGATAAAATGATATGTGCCATGACATCGATTGGACTTCCAAAACCGATGTAATACAAAACAATCGCAAACAACATACTAAACTTTTGTAATAACGTGGTCGAGGCATATCCTCGCTTCGCCATTCTCTCTGTCACGACGGCGTATAACACATAAATCCCGACCATGAGCAATCCGAACAGCGGACTCCATAACGTGAGCCAATCAAATTGATTGAGCAGCTCCGACGTATTCCAGAGCATCCGTTCACCCCTTTTCTTTCTCTCCCTAACCTTTGAAACCGTTCACTTCAAGATTACTATTCATTCATTTTTGAAGTAAAGGAAAAAGGACCGAATCATCCGTGTTTCCACAGATGTTCAATCCTTTGTCACAATTACCAAATGAGTAAGCGGAGTGCAGCGACCGTGATGATGGCGACAAAGATGCCTAGCCACATCATGACAACGATCCATGTGTTCCCACGGTTATTCATATGCATGAAGATATATAACTGTAGGAAGACTTGGATGACCGCCAAGATGATTAAGAAACCACCTGCTGCCCACACTGGCATCAATTCCGCATAGACGGCGCCGAATGCCACGAATGTGAGTAAAATCATCATTGCGAAACTGATCAATTGAAGCTGATACTCACGTTTCGACTCTGCTTTTACTTCAAGCTCTAACTGCTTGTGAGATTCGTTCATTACTCGTTTTTCCATATTAGTTCACCAT
This sequence comes from Exiguobacterium sp. s163, assembly GCF_018617135.1. Lineage (GTDB taxonomy): Bacteria > Bacillota > Bacilli > Exiguobacteriales > Exiguobacteriaceae > Exiguobacterium > Exiguobacterium profundum. Next base: position 250,275 of record NZ_JACSJN010000002.1, on the reverse strand, counting down.
CCCTAAGAGGTAGACGATTGAGAAGATGAAGACCCAAACAACGTCGATAAAGTGCCAATATAGACTCGATACATAGAACTTTGGTGCATTGTATACATCGATCGGACGGTTCCAGTTACGAATCAAGAGTGTCGTAATCCAGAGGAGACCGAACGTTACGTGCGCACCGTGGAAACCAACCAACGTATAGAAGGCTGAACCGAATGCGCTCGATGTGAACGTGTGACCGATGTGGTAGTAGTGAATGAACTCGTAAATCTCAGCACCAAGGAAGCCGGCACCAAGAAGGAGTGTGACAATCAACCAAAGCTTCATACGCCCTGGATTGTTTGCTTTCATGTTCATCATCGCAAGGACACTTGTAAGTGAACTTGTGAGGAGGAGCATCGTCATGATGAAGACGAGCTCCATTTCGAAAATGTTATACGAACGTAATTCCTCTGGCGCACCAGAGTTCAAGAGACCAACGTATGTTCCAAAGAGCGAGGCGAAGAGGACTGTCTCTCCACCAAGGAAGAACCAGAAGGCCACATATTTATTTTTCCCTTCCAGTGTTGCTTTCTCTGGATTGGCCGGGATACCGGTCACTGGGTGTTTTTCAACTGCATGTGCCATTTATTGTTCTCCTTTCTCACGAATCGCTTTCAAGTCTGCTTCGACTTGTGACTTCGGAATGTAGTAGCCGTGATCGTCAATCCAAGAACGTAGGAACATCGAGACGAACGTCATCGCTAATCCAAATCCAATCAATGACCAACCGACGACCGTGTTATCCATCTGGAAGATGGCACCGAGTCCTGCGATAAAGAGGCCGAGTGACATGAAGAACGGAATGAGCGAGTTATTCGGCATGTGAATGTCCGAAACTTCCTCAGCGACTGACACGCGTTTGTTGCCTGCCATTTTCTCGAGCCAGAACGTATCAAGTCCTTTGACGAGTGGTGTTTGTGCAAAGTTGTACTCTGGAGTCGGAACAGGAAGTGTCCACTCAAGCGTACGTCCGTCTCCCCAGTGGTCTGGTTTGACGCGGTCTTTCGATAAGAAAGCTTTCACAACAGCGATGAGCAAGACAATCGTTGACACACCCATGAAGAATGCACCGATTGTCGAGAGCATGTTGAGTGTATCCCAACCTTGACCATCGAGGTATGTGAAGACTCGACGTGGCATACCGAACAATCCGAGGAAGTGTTGCGGGAAGAACGTCAAGTGGAACCCGATAAAGAACAACCAGAACTGCCAGTATCCAAGCTTTTCAGAAAGGGCTTTTCCGAACATGAGTGGGAACCAGTAGTAAAGTCCTGCGAAGAGACCGTATACAACCCCACCTACGATAACGTAGTGGAAGTGAGCGACAACGAAGTAGCTGTCGTGGTACTGATAGTCAGCCGGTGCGACTGAAAGCATAACCCCTGTCATCCCACCAACGAGGAATGAAGGAATGAACGCGACTGAGTAAAGCATGGCGACGTTGAATTTAATTTGACCGCCCCACAGTGTGAAGAGCCAGTTAAAGATTTTAACACCCGTTGGTACGGCAATCGCCATCGTTGCAACAGCGAAAATCGAGTTGGCAACTGGACCAAGACCGACTGTGAACATGTGGTGAACCCAAACCATGAATCCAAGGAAACCGATGAGCATTGTCGCGAAGACCATCGTCGTGTAACCGAAGAGGCGTTTACGTGAAAATGTCGGAATGATTTCCGAGAAAATACCGAATGCCGGTAAGATCAAGATGTATACTTCCGGGTGACCGAAGATCCAGAAAAGGTGTTCCCAGATGACAACGTTCCCGCCAAGTGCCGGGTCAAAATAAGCAGCTCCGAAGAGTCGCTCGAACATCAACATGAACAATCCGACCGTAAGTGGTGGGAATGCGAAGACGATCAATGCCGATGCAACGAAAGTCGTCCATGTGAAGAGTGGCATACGCATGAGTTTCATTCCTGGCGCACGCATGTTCAAGATGGTGACGAGGAAGTTAATCCCGGCCATCAATGAACCGAAACCTGAAATCTGAAGACCGAGAGTGTAGAAGTCTACCCCTGTCGCTTCCGGTTGTGTTGAAAGTGGAGCGTAAGCCGTCCACCCTGCGTTTGGTGCTGCTCCGAAGAACCAGCTCAAGTTAAGCATGACTCCACCGAAGAAGAACAACCAAAAACCTAATGAGTTAATGAATGGGAACGCAACGTCGCGTGCCCCGATTTGAAGTGGTACGACGGCGTTCATGAAACCGAATAGCATCGGCATGGCCGCAAGGAAGATCATCGTCGTCCCGTGCATCGTAATCAACTGGTTAAACGTCTCACCGCTGACGAAATCGTTCATTGGTTTGACGAGTTGCCAACGAATCAGTAATGCTTCAATTCCACCGAGAAGGAGGAAGAAGATTCCTGAGAACAAATACAAAATACCGATTTTTTTGTGGTCAACCGTCGTAATCCAATCCATGATGCCATTGTATTTACGCGATTGCTGCATTGCAGTGGTCTGTGCCACGTGAAATCCCCCTTTTCCCGTTAGTCAATCTTCTGCTCATACAAGAAGTCAACGAGTGCATCTAATTCTTCGTTGCTGATTTGACCTTCATTGAATCCTGGCATAAGAGCCCCTTGTTTCTTCTCTTGCGGGTCACGAATCCACTCTTTCAAGTTGTCCTCGTTGTTTTCGAGGTAACCTGCGAGCCATTCACGATCACCGAAGTTCGTCAAACTTGGTGCCACTTTACCGCCGCCGTGACAGCTTATGCAGCTTTGGACATACACTTCTTCACCTGTCGTCAAGTTCGTGTTGTCTGCGACGAGTTTCTCACCGTTCTCGTCTTGCTTGGCTTTCATGTCAGCGAGCCATTGATCATATTCTTCTTGCTCGAGCGCGATGACTTTAAAGTCCATAAGGGCATGTGACGGACCGCAAAGCTCAGCACATTTCCCGTAGTAAGTACCTGGTTCATTTGCATGTAACCACATTTCGTTATCAAGTCCTGGGTTCGTATCTGTCTTACCAGATAAAGCTGGTACCCAGAATGAGTGAATGACATCTTTAGACGTCAAGTTGATGCCGACTCGTTTTCCGACTGGAATGACGAGCTCTTGCCCTGTCACAACACCTGCTTCTGGATATTCAAATTCCCACCAGTACAAGTTAGCTGTAACGTTGATTTCTTCTTCTTTTTTCGCTTCTTTCGCTTTCGCGAGTTCGACAGTCGTCGTGATTGTCGGAACAGCGAGAATGATGAGAAGGATAATCGGAACGACTGTCCAAATCATCTCGAGTGTACTGCTACCTTCAACTTGCTTCGGAATCGATTCATCTTTCCGACGGAACTTCATGAGCACGTACACGTAAATGACCGAGACGATGATGAGTACGAAGAGCATGATCGCCAAACTGATGAGAATGATGCGGAGCTGAAGCTCAGCCCCTTCTCCCATCGGCTTCAATGCAGACAATCCCTCTTGACCGCAACCTGATAACAGGACTGCGAACATCATCATCGGGACGATGCCAAACAGAAGCTTCTTAAATGATTTCACAACAATCCCCACTTTCTCCCAAAATGATGTGTAATGGTTTTCTATATAGTGAGTGCGATCACCAGAGTGCTGTCAAAATCAGCGCGATAATCCACACGACTAAATAAATTAATGAATAGAAGAACATTTTGTTTGCCCACTTGATTTCATCCTCGGCGTTGAATCCTTTCAATCCGAGATACAACCAGTAGCCCCCTAAACCGGCTGCGACTGTCAAGTAAACAAGACCATAGTGCATAAATAAGAGCGATGCCGGAATCAGCGTCGCAATCCACCAGATGATTTGCCGTTTCGTGATGGCAAATCCGTTCACGACCGGAAGCATCGGAATGCCTGCCGCTCGATACTCTTCCGTCCGTCGCATGGCGAGCGCCAGGAAGTGTGGTGGTTGCCATAAGAACATGACAAGGAACATGAGCCACGCATCGATATGAAGTGTCGGATCGAGTGCTGCCCAACCGATGAGCGGTGGAACGGCTCCTGAAATACTACCGACGACCGTATTGAGCGTACTCGTACGCTTCAGCCACATCGTATAAATCACGACATAAAAAAATGCCCCGATTAAACCGAATACTGCGGCGACGTACGATACAAGGAGCAATAGTAGTGTTCCGATTGCAAGTTGTGTCAATCCAAGGAGTAGAATCTTCTCTCCTGAAATCTTGCCGGTTACACTCGGTCGATTGTCTGTACGATCCATTAAGTAATCGATATCTCGGTCCACAAAGTTGTTTAGGTAACAACTCCCCGAAATCACGAGTGCGCTTCCTAACATCGTTAATAAGAGCTGTGGCCAAACTTCAAACAAGTAAAGGACTGGCGTATCGCTCTGGTACGTCGCTGCCACGAAGAATCCTGCAAACACCAACAACAGGTTGGCGCGAACGATTCCCATCTTCGCTAAGGCGACGTAATCTCGGAATGACGTTGATTCTGTATACTCTACATCTACCATCATCCCTGGGTTGACTTTTGTCATACTGACCCCCCCACATAATCACGAAATCCTCGCATTCTCTTCACATAAAAAACACAATATGAACAAAATACACTTAACTCTCTACAAAGATACCATATTTTTTTATAAAATACGCCCTTTATGCTTGTAAAATAGCGAGTTTTTTGTGTCAATAGTGTGATATTTGTCACACCTTATGTGCTTTACTAATATTAGAATAACGTTTTTGATAACGATTGCAAGCTTTTCCATTTCGTTTTTTGAACAGAAAGCCGTATAATAAGTATGGCGAAAAAAATATAAATAAACAAGGTACATTTTTAACGGATTTTGATTAGAAGCAGGTGGTATTGCATGCATAAAAAACTCGCGTTTTTCTCAGGGTTTGTCACCCTCGGGATGATGCTTGTCCTCATCATGGGTGGAACCGTGACGAAGACGGATTCAGGAGATGGTTGTGGGACGGACTGGCCACTCTGTCATGGAAAATTAATCCCAACCAACCCAAGCGTTGAAACGATGATCGAATACAGTCACCGGGTAGTCTCCGGAATCGAAGGTCTTCTCATCATTGCGCTCGCCATTTGGACGTTCATCGCGGTCAAACATCGGGTCGATGTGAAAATCTTCGCGTTTCTCGCATTTATCTTTATGCTCATCCAATCGATCATTGGAGCGGGCGCGGTCATTTGGCAACAGTCGGACGCCATCCTGGCCCTTCATTTCGGCATTTCTCTCGTGTCGTTCGCATCGTTACTCATTTTGACGATTCTGTTATTCGAAGGTGACCGAGAGCATCAAGTCGTATCGAGACGGTTGAGATCTCATCTTTACGGTCTCTCGATCTATACGATGATTGTCGTCTACACCGGAGCTTACGTCCGTCACCTCGGTGCTACATATGCTTGTGTCGGTTGGCCGATTTGTGAACAAGAAGTGTGGACGTTTGAGTCGTATGTGCAGATGGGACACCGTGTGATGGCCGGGCTACTCGTCTTGTACACGTTGTATGTTCTTTACTTGGCACGTAAAGAAATGAATCGATTGATTGAGCGCGGCATGATGGCGTCTCTCTTCTTCATCCTGCTTCAAGTCGGTACAGGTGCATGGATCGTTCTTGGGGGACACGCGACTTACGTTCCGCTCCTTCACGCATTCTTGATCACGTGCTACTTCGGTATCCTGTCATACCTCTCTTATCACGCGTATCGGTCGACAGCGCGACAAGACGGGGCACAATTGAAAAACATGAACGGATAACCAAACTAAAAAGCGCCACGGCGCTTTTTAGTTTACAATGCTTTAAATCGTTCGAGGGCACGCTCTCTCGCTTCTTTATGATCGACGATTGGCAGGGCATAGTTGTCTCGCTCTGACGGGTCCGGAAAGTGAATCGATTTATCTGTTATATGTTTCAGCTCCGGCACATACTTCCGGATGAACGTCCCATCAGGGTCAAATCGCTCGGATTGCGTCGTCGGATTGAAAATACGGAAATACGGAACAGCGTCCGTCCCGACTGAGGCCGCCCATTGCCATCCCCCGATATTCGACGCTGCCTCATAATCGATCAGCTTTTGCTCGAAATACCGTTCCCCTTTTCGCCAATCGAGAAGGAGATGTTTCGATAGGAAAGATGCGACAATCATGCGTAGGCGGTTGTGCATCCACCCGGTCTCGTTCAACTGACGCATCGCCGCGTCGACGATTGGATACCCCGTTTCCCCGTTACACCACTTTTCGAACTGCTCTTCATTGTCCTCCCATTCAAGTGACTTGTATTTATCATTGAACGGTTGATCTTTCAATCCGTGGAACTTTGCCATGACCATGTAATAAAATTCGCGCCACAACAGCTCATCATAATACGTGTCGCGCCCTTTTGATTGTCTCGCCGACAACACTTGTTCGGCGATCGTGCGAATCGACAACACACCTGTCCGTAAATAAGGAGATAGTCGACTCGTCCCGGCGATGCTCGGAATGTCACGCTTCTCGTCATAATCGACCATGCGATCATTGACAAAGCGGGTCAATCGCTTCTTCGCTTCCGTTTCCCCTAGCCCTTTCCATTCACGTTTACATCGCTTGAAGAGCTCTTTCAGTTCACTCGGTTGTTCATTCTTTGAACGGATGTACTGAGATAAACGATCGACATCAACCTCATATGGTGCGGGTGGCTGTTCGGCATACGCCGCTTTTTTGAACGGGGTGAACACCTTATAGGGATCGCCACTTTTTGTACGGAACGCATCGGGATGAAACAGATGACGATCTAAAAGTCGCACTACCTTTACATCTTCACTAAGTGCTTCAATCACACGGTCATCCCGCTGTTTGAACGGTTCCACATACTCCGCATTAAAATAGAGCACATCCATCTCGCCGAGCTGTTTCACGAACGCATCCTCCGTCTCCGCGACGAGGACACGAAGCCCTAACCCTTTCGCTTCTAAATCATCCATGAACGTTCGCATCGTCGAGAAGAAATAGTCATGCCGCACTTCGAATGGGTGACAGTATTTCGGATTCAACCAAAAGACGAAGTCTAGGTCATCGCCTTCCCCCATATCTTTCAATACACGGTGTAACATATGATTATCGGTCAGTCTAAAATCTGAACGAAACCAACATACTCGTCTCATGATTTCCACTCCCATCTACAAAAAAGAAGCATAGCGCGCTATGCTTCTTTTGATTATACAAATTCAATCAACAAGTCGTCACTTTGTATTGTGTCGCCTTCTTTAATATGGATGGCCTTAATCTCACCATCTTGTGCCGCTTGAATTGTCGTTTCCATCTTCATCGCTTCTGTGACGAGCAACTGCTCCCCACGGTGAACGCGACTTCCTGGTTCGACCAATACTTTCAAGACAGACCCCGGCATCGATGCACCGACTTGTTTGGCGTTCGAACGATCGACTTTCGGACGGCTTGTCGTTGCCGATTTGACATTGACATCTTTAATCTCGATTTCACGTGGTACCCCGTTCATCTCATACGAGACGAGACGGATGCCATCTTCATTCGCCGCACTCACTTGTACGAGCTTGATGATTAATGTTTTTCCTGTCTCGATTTCAACTTGGATTGTCTCCCCGACGTTTAATCCGTAGAAGAACGTCAACGTGTCGAGCACCGATACATCCCCGTAGGTCGTTGTATGTTTGATATAGTCTTCGTACACTTTCGGATAAAGCGCATGGGCAAGAAGTTCAAAGTCCGTCACCGGTCGCTCGAATTTTTCGAATAGTTCTTGGCGTGCCGATTCAAAGTCATATGGCTTGATCAATTTACCAGGACGAACGTTTAATGGCTCTACCCCTTTCAAGATGACTTGTTGTACATCTTTCGGGAATCCACCTGGAGGCGTCCCCAATTCACCACGCATCATTTCGACGACCGAGTCCGGGAAGTCCAACTGGTGTCCGCGCGTCATCACATCTTCTTCCGTCAAGTTATGCTGGACCATGAAGAGCGCCATATCACCGACAACTTTAGATGACGGCGTCACCTTGACAATGTCCCCGAACAACATGTTCACTCGGGCATACATCGCCTTGACTTCGCCCCAACGGTCTCCAAGCCCGACCGCTTTCGCCTGCTGTTGGAGGTTTGAATATTGTCCACCCGGCATCTCGTGCTCATACACGGATGGATGCGGGGCACGCATATCACTTTCAAACGGTTCATAGTTATGACGCACGTCTTGCCAGTAGTCACTGATGATCTCATATTGTTTCGGGTCGACCTTCGGCTGACGTTCGTGGTGGTTGAGCGCGTAGACCAAACTTCCACCTGAAGGCTGTGACGTCATCCCTGACATCGAGCTCGCTGCAACGTCAACGATATCGACACCGGCATCTGTCGCACGAGCATAGGTGAAGATCCCGTTACCGGAAGCATCGTGTGTATGCAAGTGGATTGGTAAGTCCACGGCGTCTTTCAATGCCGATACGAGTGCATAGGCCGATTCCGGCTTCAATAGACCGGCCATATCTTTGATTGCTAAGATATGCGCACCACTCGCCTCAAGTTTCTTCGCGAGGTCGATATAATACGGAAGGTGGTACTTCGGACGGTTGCCATCGTACAAGTCTCCCGTATAACAGATGGCCGCCTCCGCCACTTTCCCAGTCGGAAGTGTCGCATCGATTGCCAATTGAATCGATTCTAAGTTGTTGAGACTGTCAAAGATTCGGAACACGTCGACTCCGGCATATGCCGCTTCGTGTACGAATTTCTCAATGACGTTGTCTGCATAGTTTTTGTATCCGACCGCATTCGCACCGCGTAGCAACATTTGAATCAAGACGTTCGGCATCTTCTCACGAAGCTTCATGAGACGTACCCATGGGTCTTCGGATAAGAAGCGGTAGGCGACGTCGAACGTCGCTCCACCCCACGCCTCGACCGAGAACAATTCTGGCATGAGTTTGCTTGTCGGTTCGGCAATGTTCAAAATGTCCTGTGTCCGCATGCGCGTCGCGAGCAACGATTGATGGGCATCTCGCATCGTCGTATCCGTCAGCAACAATTCCGGTTGACGTTTGATCCAATCGGCGAGGCCGTCCGGTCCAAGCTCTGTAAGAATTTGTTTCGTCCCTGGCTTCGCTTCTGCTGGGAGGTCATGTGGGATTCGCACCGAACGGCTGATCGGCTTGTCTTTCAGACCGACACCCGGGAATCCATTCACCGTCACGTCCCCGATATAGTTCAACAGTTTCGTCCCACGGTCTTTTCGTTTCGGGAAGACGAACAGTTCTGGCGTCTCATCGATGAATGACGTGTTGTAATCTCCATTGATAAAGTTCGGGTGCTTCATGACGTTAATCAAGAACGGAATGTTCGTCTTGATTCCGCGAATCCGGAACTCGTTCAAGTTTCGAACCATCTTCGAGGCCGCTTGTTCGAATGTCATGCCATGTGTGGACAATTTCACGAGAAGTGAATCGTAGTACGGTGAAATCTCTGCACCGACATACGCATTTCCACCGTCAAGACGGACACCAAAGCCGCCTGGAGAACGGTAAGCCATGATTTTCCCAGTATCCGGCATGAAGTTGTTGCCTGGGTCTTCAGACGTAACACGTGATTGAATCGCATAACCGAGAAGTTTAATGTCTTCTTGCTTCGGCATTTGAATCATATCGCCGTGGAGCGACTCACCTTGCGCGATCATCAATTGTGTTTGAACGATATCAAAGCCTGTGACCATCTCTGTGATCGTATGTTCCACTTGAATACGTGGGTTGACCTCGATGAAGTAGAACGACTCGTCCTCGGTCACCAAGAATTCGACCGTACCGGCGTTGACGTAACCGACGTGACGCATGAGTTGGACCGCCGCATCACAAATCGCTTGGCGTGATGCATCAGACAAGGTCACACACGGCGCCACTTCGACGACTTTTTGGTGACGGCGCTGAACCGAACAGTCACGCTCGAACAAGTGGATGATGTGACCGTGCTCATCTCCAAGAATCTGCACCTCGATGTGTTTCGGACGTTCGACGAGTTTTTCTATGTACACTTCGTCAGAACCGAACGCCTGCTTCGCTTCTGATTTTGCACGTTCAATCAAATCTTTCATTTCTGCTTCTGTACGAATGACACGCATTCCGCGGCCTCCGCCACCCATCGACGCTTTGACCATGAGCGGGAATCCGTGCTCGTTCGCAAATGTTTCCGCGTCTTCATATGATGTGAGCGGTCCATCCGAACCCGGAATGACAGGAAGACCCGCAGCAATCGCACTCTGACGTGCTCGTACCTTATCCCCGAACGCATGTAAATGTGACTCATGCGGTCCGACAAAGATGATGCCCTCTTCACGGCAACGTCGTGCGAGTTCAATATTCTCTGAAAGGAAACCATATCCCGGGTGAATCGCATCACTGCCTGACTCCTTAGCGATTCGAATCACGTCTTCGATATCGAGATACGCATCGATCGGCTTTTTGTCTACACCGATCAAGTAGGCCTCATCGGCTTTAAAGCGATGTAAGGAACCGCTATCTTCTTGTGAATAGACAGCTACCGTTCGAATGCCTAACTCTGTCGCCGCTCGAAATACGCGAATGGCAATTTCCCCACGGTTTGCAACAAGTAACTTTTTAATTGGTTTCAAATGAAATCCCCCCGTTAATGAAGTTTGTTTGTTTCCTTACCTGACGACGTGAAGTGATGAACGTTGAACGTTTTCTTCTGACTTCACCCGAATTTCTTCTCGTCGTGTCGCCTCTCGATGACGGTTACGCATCGAGATACTGCTGAGCACCCCGAGAACACCCATCATCATGATAAGCGATGTTCCCCCATAACTGACCAGTGGCAAGGTTACGCCTGTCCCTGGGAACCAACCGGACATCGCACCGATATTGATGGCCGTCTGGATCATAATTTGTGAGGCAATCCCAAACGATACGAACATCGCAAAGTGACTATCCGCATGATTGGCGATATGAATCGCGCGAAAGGCGATGAAGAAGAGTAGGACCAAAACCGTCAATACACCGAAGAACCCTAACTCCTCCGCAATGATCGACATGATATAGTCGGTTTCTGGTTCTGGCAAATACCCATACTTTTGAAAACTGTTCCCGAGTCCGACTCCGGTCAATCCACCATGTACGATCGAGATGATCGACATGAGCAATTGGTGTCCATATCCTTCCGGGTCCATGAACGGGTTGAACACGACCTCAATCCGACTTCGTTGATTCTCCGAGAAGATGGTCGTGAACAATACGAATACAGTACCCATCCCAGCTAAAATCCCCGGAATCAAAATTCGAAGCGGCGCCCCGACACCGAACCACATGAGCAACATGATGGAACCGAGGACGAATAACCCACCCATATCCGGCTGTCCATTGATTGCGATGGCGTAGAACGAGAAGTAAAAGAGGACAGGCACTAAAAAGAAGGCGCCGATTTGAGCGCGCAACCCTTTTTTCGTGATCGCGGCCCGCGCTAGTCGACCCGGGAGTCCTTTCAACTCATTATTCCATAGTTCATGGTAGTAGTTCGCAAGCAGTATGATGAGGACAAATTTGGCAATCTCGACCGGTTGAATGGTCATTCCGCCGATGATGAGCCAAGCCCGGGCCCCGTTCAATGGCGGCATCGCCCACGTGACAAACAGCAAGATGACAGAAAGCGCATAAAGACCGAGGCGAATGCCTTTTTTCCGAAACATCTCATATCGGAACAACGTCGCAATCAAATAGACAAAGATTCCAATGCCAACGTAGACGAGCTGGCGATAGAATAAACTACTATTCGCGTAATCCCCACGATTCCAAACACTCGCACTATAAATCATGATGGAGCTTAGCCCAACGAGTAAGAGCACTGACAAGAACAACGCAAAATCAAAATACCGAAACCGTGTTTTCATGTATTCACTTCCTTATGTAAAACAATCCGACAACCCTTATAAAAAAATACTCAAACAGCGCCTCTTGCACAGTTTGAGTATAAGGTTCATAATTCTGAAGCTTCTGCCAAGGCAGATAACTTTTGTTCCAATGAATCGAGCAGTCCTTTACCTTCAATGTCTGAAATGAGTCCAAGACGAACCGCGAAATCAATTTGGCGCGATAGTCCAAACATATGTGTATCAAGCACCTCTTCATAAAGCGGGCACTTCGGCATTTTTAGGTTTTCTAACTGCACTTCAATCAGACAACGGATTTTTTCAGCATCCGCCTCGAGTAACTGAAGCGCTTGCTCCCGTTGGATTGCAGCCAAATTTGTCGCCACTACGACCCCTCCTCCGTACGATGACAGACTGTTTGTCATAACTCAACTGTACATTATCTTTCATCATAATTCAATGTACAGTATGAATGAACGCGACATTCTTCCTCTTTTCCATTTTACGAGAAAGAGCGCTATAATGAAACGTGTAATGTGTATGAAGGGGGATATAAGCATGATTTTTCCACTTGATGGAGCGGTTCGCCACAGTCTGACGATCGACCCGACCGTATGGATTTTTGACGAACGAAAACGAAAGATTGAAGATTTGGACTCGGTGACGGAGAATGACCGTGAGGCATACTATGCGAAAATGGGGAAAGCATGGGATGACGGATTGTCACAAGGAACTCGAATCGACCACAACAAACCGATGTCGCGACAAGACAAGGATGCAGCATTACGCGACTCGTTCGCCATGCCGCTCGCGCCTTTTTTAAACAATGCCGAACCGATTGAGCTCGCGACACATGTCCGTTTTTACGGTGAGACCATATTGACTCTATCGCTCAGCGAGGCATCGCGCGTATATTTACAATTTTCAAAAGACGGAAAAGTACTTACTGACGGACCTGTCTATGTATTATATGAGGATCAGGTCATTCGCCAAGTCAATCATATCACCGTATTAAGCAATCAATGAGAAGGGTCACACCTTCTCTTTTTTTGGACTTTTTAGTTCACAAAGTGTAGTATATAGAGTGTTGACTACAAATTGAATAAGAAAGGTCGTGACGCTTACGATACCTCTATGGAAACGAAATTTAATGGTTGTTTGGATCGGTAGCTTCTTGACCGCCGCGTCGATGAGCCTCGTCCTTCCATTCCTCCCATTGTTCATCGAACAACTCGGGGTAAAGGATCCGGACCACGTCGTCACTTGGTCTGCGATTGCGTTCGGCGCGACGTTCCTCGTAGCCGCCATCGTCTCTCCGATGTGGGGACGCTTGGCTGACCGAAAAGGAAGAAAGCTGATGCTCATCCGAGCCAGTCTCGGGATGGCCATCGTCATGTTCCTCATCAGCTTCGTCCAAGACGTATATCAACTCGTCGGGTTGCGTTTACTCATGGGGGCCGTGTCTGGATTTATTTCAGCCGGCATCACGTTAGTCGCATCTCAGACACCAAAAGAGAAAAGTGGCTGGGCGCTCGGTACCCTGTCAACCGGTGGAATCACTGGTGGTCTACTCGGTCCCCTCATCGGCGGACTGCTCGCAGACTGGATTGGGCTTCGATCCGTTTTTCTCTTTACCGGAAGTGCACTCTTCCTGACGTTCCTCATCACGCTTTGGTTCGTAAAAGAAGATTTTGTCCCAGTGAAACGCGAAGAACTCGCGTCGATGAAATCGATTTTCGCCTCACTGCGACATCCACAGTTGATTGTCGGTCTGTTTGTGACAACGTTCCTCATTCAGTTCTCGACACAATCCATCGGACCACTCTTGACATTATACGTACGTGAATTGAATCCGAACACTACCGCGCTCGCCTTCATGGCAGGGATTGTCGCCTCCGCTCCGGGACTGGCCGCTCTCGTTTCGGCGCAGCGTCTCGGACGGTTATCGGACAGACACGGAGCGGAGCGCATCTTGTTTTGGGCACTGCTCCTCTATAGCCTCTTCTTGATTCCGCAAGCATTCGTTACCTCAACGACTCAACTCATCTTGTTGCGTTTCGGAATCGGGTTCGCAACGGCCGCCTTGATGCCGTCCGTTCAATCGCTACTGCGCCAGCATACGCCGGTCTCTGCGACGGGGCGCATCTTTTCATACAATCAGTCCGCTCAGTTCATGGGGAATCTACTCGGACCGCTATTTGGATCCCAAATCGTGGCACACTTCGGATTTTCTGCCCTGTTCATCATCACGGGATTGATTATGATCTCGAATGCCTTCTTAGAACGGACGAACGTCCAGTCGTTACAACTCGATACAAAATAACGCCGAGCACGAAGCTCGGCGTTATTTTGTATCTTTCTTATAGTAGGTCAGCCGCCAATCGTGCAAGTGACGAACGTTCCCCTTTTACGAGTTGCACGTGTCCGAAGACGTTTTGTCCTTTGAAGCGTTCCACCGCGTACGTCAAGCCGTTCGAGTATTCATCCAAATACGGATGGTCGATTTGATACGGGTCGCCGACGAGTACGATTTTCGAGTTTTCACCGACTCGGGTGAGAATGGTTTTGATTTCATGCTTCGTTAAGTTCTGCGCCTCATCGATGATGATGAACTGGTCCGGCATACTTCTACCTCGAATATAAGTGAGCGCCTCGAGCTGAATCGATTTCATACCGGCTAGAATATTGCCGAGCTCGTCTTTTGAATTCGCATTGAATAAAAATTCCAAGTTATCATAAATCGGTTGCATCCATGGACGAAGCTTCTCTTCCATTTCCCCTGGCAAGTAACCGATATCGTTCCCCATCGGCACGACCGGGCGAGCGACGACGAGCTTATTGTAACGCTGTTCATCCTCGACGAGCGAGAGCCCTGCTGCTAGGGCAAGGAGCGTCTTCCCGGTACCGGCTTTCCCAAGTAAGGTGACAAACGGAATGTCATCTCGAAGCAACAGGTCGAGTGCCATCCGCTGTTGAACGTTTCGTGGATGAATTCCCCAAATATGATCTGCATCGAGTGCCAGTGGTCGTAAAATCGGTTGAAGCGAATCGACCACAGCAAGCGCACTCGCTTTCGACACATTACTTTTCAAGACGACGAATGAATTCGGATATAGCACTTGTTTCGTCAAGGCCGTCGTCGGCAATTGACGAACTTTATAAAATTCATCGATGAGCGACTGATCGACTTCAATCTCTCGATAGCCGGCGTATAAGTCCGTCGTATCAACGATATGATCTGTCAAATAGTCTTCTGCATCAATTCCAATGGCGTCCGCTTTGACACGGACCAATATATCTTTTGAGACGACGACGACCTTTCGACCTGCGTCATGCTCGTATTGTTTCATTAACTTTAAGGCAACGAGTAGGATACGGTTATCGTTTGTCATGACATCGAACGGAATATCGACCTGGTGTTCATGACCGATTTCGACAAACAGACGTCCTCCGTTTTCAAGCGGGACCCCGTCATGGAGTTTTCCCGATGTCCGGAGCTGGTCGAGGACACGTGACGTTTCACGGGCATTCCGCCCGACCTCATCCATGTTTCGTTTCTTTCCATCTAACTCTTCTAGGACGATGGCTGGAATGACCACGTCGTGTTCTTCAAATTGAAATAAGGATAGCGGATCATGTAGGAGTACGTTCGTATCGAGTACATACGTTTTTTTCATAGACTTTGCCGCCCCTCGAATATAGGATGGTATTCAAGAATGAAGACTTTCTTTCACTTCACGGTCAAGCTTTTCCGCCGCTCGAATATCATACGTTTTCGTGATTTCGGGCTGTGCGTAAGCTGCTCCATAAAACGAGATGTTCCTCACTTCTTCGACATGTCCTTCAAAAAAACGAAGATGAAGGCTTGGTTTAACCGCCGGATCGAACTCTCGAATCGCTGAGAGTAAAACATGATAGGACTGACCATCTTCGATAAAAATGAGGCCAGCCGTCTTTTCTGTCGTCAAGATGGTCACGATATGTGAATTTCTTGTCAATGCGAACCGGACCGTGACAGCATCTAACGCTTGCACCCAACTGATCGCATGGCTGATCGGCCAACGCTTCGCCTCGTCGAAACCGACGAGAAATGTTAACGGCATGTCGTTCAATAGGCGCTCTTGCGCAGCTGTCAGTTCAAACGTTGCCTTACTCGCCATTCAACTCCCCTCCTTTTAACCGGGTATGGTTGTACCATTCTCCCTTACCGGTTCAATTCCCTGCTTTTAACGGTTGAAATCATGCTATACTCATCGTATAGAGGAAGGTGAAAAGATGCGTGTAAAATGTTCTCTTTGCGATAAAGTCGAGACCATCGACTCATGGTCGTTTGAAGCAAAACGCTTGCGTAACAAACCGGCTAAAACGTATATGTGTCAAGAGTGTCAGGAGCGAATCAGCGAACGAACGGCTGAACGCGCCGCATCTGGACAGTTCAAGTTATATCCTACATTTCGACAGAAACGAAATTGGTAATGCAAACGGGCGCCTCCGAAGAGACGCCCGTATTTTTTATGATTCTACCGCATCTTGACGACGGTTCCACCAAAGGCGACCACGATAAATGGCTAACACGATTGCCATGACGGCAAGCACTTCCGGGATTGGCCATGTGAAAAAGACGAGTGCCATCGTACCTGCTCCAAGTGAAAGCAGAATATAGACGATGAGCGACTTCCACCATGCCAATTGTTTCGCAAAACCAAGTTTAAAGACAAGGATTGTCAGTAAGATGACCGTGACAACGAGTGCATTGAACCCGACGGAAAAGTCATTCGGGTCACTGCCGACACCTAGCATCGAAGCGATCCACGGAACGTCAATCTGTGTGATATCGATTGTTTGAGAAGCTTTCAAGACAAAGAGTCCCCCTTTATTTCATACACATCCATTCTACACTATTCCATGCAAAAGGGAACGCCGAAGCGTCCCCTTTCTGCTAACTTATTCTTTACCAAGTTTACGACGCTTGTCAGCTTTCTCGCGTTCGTTCTTGTTCAAGATTTTCTTACGAAGACGGATTGACTCCGGTGTGATTTCACAGTACTCGTCATCGTTCAAGAACGTGAGCGACTCTTCAAGCGAAAAGACGCGCGGACGTTTCAAGACTTGTGTCGAGTCTTTTGCAGAAGCACGCATGTTCGTCAATTGCTTCCCTTTAACGGCGTTAATGGCAAGGTCAACGTCACGGTTACATTCCCCAATGATCATTCCTTCATACACATCCGTACCTGGCTCGATAAAGATTGTTCCACGGTCTTCGAGGGCACCGATTGAGTAAGCCGTCGACTTCCCGTTTTCGATACATACCATAACACCGCTACGTCGGCCACCGATATCAGCAGCGATATACGGACGATACTCTTCGAACGTATGGTTCAAGATTCCGTATCCACGTGTCGCTGACAAGAATTCGTTACGGTAACCGATGAGACCACGTGATGGCACGAGGAATTCCATACGCGTCTGACCGTTGTCATTCGTGTTCATGTTCGCAAGCTCACCTTTACGGAGACCAATCGATTCCATGACTGAACCTGTATACTCTTCAGGTACGTCGATGATAACGCGCTCGAACGGCTCAACTTTCGTGCCGCTCTCGTCTTCACGGATGATAACTTGTGGTTTCGACACTTGGAGCTCGTAACCTTCACGACGCATGTTCTCGATCAAGATCCCGAGGTGAAGCTCACCGCGTCCTGATACGATCCATTGGTCTGGTGAATCTGTATTTTCGACACGGAGTGAAACGTCCGTCTCGAGTTGTTTCATCAAACGTTCTTCGATTTTACGTGCTGTCACGAAATCGCCTTCACGTCCTGCGAACGGAGAGTTGTTTGTCATGAAACGCATTTGAAGCGTTGGCTCATCGATGCGAAGGAGCGGAAGTGGCTCTTCTTTACCGACTGGCGTTACCGTTTCACCGACGTTGATATCTTCCATTCCGGCGATAGCGATCAAGTCCCCTGCTTTTGCTTCTTCGATTTCGACGCGCTTGAGGCCGAAGTAACCGAACAATTTCGTGACACGAAGTTGCTTCACCGTACCGTCTGTCTTACAAAGCGATACTTGCTCACCGACTTTGATTTTCCCACGGAAGACGCGACCTACACCGATACGACCGAGGTAGTTGTCATAGTCGAGCATCGTCACTTGGAATTGAAGTGGCTCGTCTGAGTTGTCCACTGGAGCCGGCGTGTTTTCAAGAATCGTGTCGAGCACGTGCGTGATTGTATCTTCTTGTTTTTCTGGGTCAGGATCGAACGAACTTGAACCGCTGACTGCTGATGTGTAGACGACAGGGAATTCAAGTTGATCTTCATCTGCGCCAAGGTCGATCAAGAGATCAACAACTTCATCGACAACGTCGAGTGGACGAACCATCGGCTTATCGATTTTGTTGACGACGACAATCGGACGAAGTCCTTGGTCGAGAGCTTTTTTCAATACGAAACGTGTTTGTGGCATACAGCCTTCACGCGCATCGACAACAAGA
Organism: Exiguobacterium sp. s163; assembly: GCF_018617135.1. GTDB lineage: Bacteria > Bacillota > Bacilli > Exiguobacteriales > Exiguobacteriaceae > Exiguobacterium > Exiguobacterium profundum. The sequence goes on along the minus strand of NZ_JACSJN010000002.1, from coordinate 231,895 downwards.
ATAACGCCGTCTACCATACGCATGATTCGCTCAACTTCTCCACCGAAGTCTGCGTGACCTGGTGTATCTACGATGTTGATGCGAGTCTCTTTATAATCGATTGCTGTGTTTTTTGCGAGAATCGTAATTCCGCGCTCACGCTCGATATCGTTCGAGTCCATCGCGCGTTCTGCGACTGCCTCGTTCGTCCGGAAAGTACCAGACTGTTTCAATAATTCATCGACTAACGTTGTTTTACCGTGGTCAACGTGCGCGATGATGGCTACGTTACGAAGGTTTGTTCTTACGTTCATGTAGTTATTCCTCTCTTATTTAAAAAATTTCAACTTTTCTTCAACTTTAAGAGTATAGCACACGTCACAGTACCTTTGTCGAGTGGAATCGACTGTGAACGTTTTCATCTCGTGTTTTTTATCATACAATAGGGAAGAGAAGAGAAAATAAGGAGGAACCTCCATGCAGCTAATGTTTGTATTGATCGCAACGGCCGTTGTCGCAGGATTCGTCGGCATTGGAATCGGGGTGGCCGAGGGGAGCGCCGCCATTATCTTGGGAAGCCTCGTGTTAAGTGGCATAGCGACATTCTTTGGTATTCAATTGCGTCGCCGCATTCTTTCAGAACGTCAATCATAAAAAAAGGGTTACTCCGGGATCATGTCGGAGTAACCCTTTTAACTTGCTTTTATAGCGGACGAGTCAAGCAGATGCGGTCGCGTAAAACGAGCCCATCTTCTTCGATGTCATCGTACCCGTGATTACGAAAATAATCGCGTTCCACTGAATCGAATCGGAATCCGGCTTGTTGGTAAAAACGCAACTGCATGATGCTTGAATTTCCTGTACAGACGAGTAGTTCTTTCCCACCAATCATCGTGGCCCGCTTCACTGCGTCTTGTAACAAGCGTTGACCAATCGTTTGGTTTTGACGTTCGGGTTTCACTGCGATATTGACGAGTTCAACCCGATCGCCTTCGTGTGAGACGAGCATATACGCACCGACAATCTCACTACCGAGTAACGCTTTGTACGTACGACCTTCCTCGAATTGTTCCCGGACCATCGCTTCATTCGGATTCGCCAAGACGAGTAAGTCGCGGATTTCTTCATACGAATCATGTTCCACGATGTGTAAGTCCGGTTTTACTTCAGCCGTGACCCCTTTTGCGATGACGTAATGTTTGATGACGTCATTGACGAATGAATCGCTCCCAGCCAGGACAGATGTTTTTCCGTCATACCGAATCGGCTCACCATATAAGGAAACGACACGCCCACCTACCTCTTCAACGAGTAACTTTCCAGCAGCATAATCCCATGGCATATTACGCATGGTGATGTAGCCGTCCACGCGGCCGGCAGCAAGCCAGGCTAATTCAAGCGATGCAGCACCATGAGCTCGCGTTCCAATCGAGTCCCGTACAATCGGAGCGAGTATTTCCGGGGCAATCTGGTGGTTCGGCGTGACCCACGTCGCATTCATACTTAAAAATGCGTCTCGAACATGATGTTCATGAAGAGTCGTCAATGTCCGACCGTTCAATGTCGCCCCGTATCCTTTCCGCGCCATGAACATCTCATCCGCCATGACGTCATAGACGAATCCATATTCCACGACCCCATCTATCATGATCGCGATGGAGATGGCAAACATACGTTTTTGATGAATAAAATTTAACGTCCCATCAATCGGGTCGACAAACCAGACGGTACCGGTCAATTGTTCTGGCTGATCTGTCGTCCCTTCTTCCCCCATAATCTGATGTTCCGGAAATGTTTGTTGGATTCGACGGACAATCAGTTGTTCCACCGCGCGGTCGATTTCAGTGACCAAGTCCCCTTTTCCCGTCTTTCGTTCCACTTCATAACTTTGATCAATCTCGCGACGAATCAGTTCTCCCGCTTGTTTGATTAAGTCGACTGCAAACCATTCTATCATCTGTGATCACCTCAACTGTATTGTACCAAACAAAAACCAGTATCCGCTCGGAATACTGGTTGAATGTGTGTAATGGTTAGGCTTCGAGACGCAATAATTCTTGGCGGTACTTCTCTAACCGATGCTTGCTAGCCTGAACTGTAGCATCATCTTGTGACGCCATCGCATCGAAGAGGGTTGCCAATTCATAATCAATCTCTAAGCGCAGCACCGGGATCCGTTTTTCTGCGTCTTTTCTTTTGAATGCCTCAATCACTTGTTTCATAAGATGCCACACTCCTTTTGTTGGGCTACAAGTTACGGTTTAGTGAGTTGAATTGAGTATATCAGATAAAATTCGAAAAAGAAAGATAATTGTCTGACTATTTTGAATTTTTTATCTTAATGGATATATTCCCAATTCCGAGGTCCCTAAACCTGATTTGGTGTTAATGAACTGTACCCGATTTAAAGGAGAAATAACAAAAAAGCATGCCTGAATTTGCTCGGGCATGCTCGGTCTTACAGTTTGATCATTTTACTCGAGGACTTCATTGCCGCCTGAACCGTACGATACGTGGAATAACCTGTCTGTTCGTCGTGAACCGCGTTCAGTTGTTTCTCCTCCGACTTAGATGTTACGATCTGCTTGAAGGCACGATAGGAGTCGAGAAAAACCTCTCGTTCCACCCCACCTTCATTGGCTTGTGCGACGACGTTATAAAACTCGACGACTTCAATCAATTCGTCAGTCGTCCAATCCGGATTGATCGGATAGTTGATTTGCATATTGTTTCACCTCGACACCCATTGTAACAACAAAAAAAACTATTGCAAGTTGAGCCAGAAATCTCTATAGTTTTTTTGTTGCTTCTTTTTTAAAAACAACATATATCATAACGATACTATTCATCTTATAAATAAACTGATTCAAGGGGGATTTACGATTGAAATTAAAAGGTGCTACTCAGCTCGAAACGCCACTATTTGACACGTTGCTTGAACATGTCGACTCAAACCCGATTGCGTTCCACATTCCTGGTCATAAAAGCGGAAAAGGGATGGACCCGGAGTTTCGTGACTTTATTGGTGAAAACGCCCTAAAAATTGATTTGATTAACATTGCCCCACTCGATGACCTCCATCATCCAAAAGCGGCAATCGCTGAAGCGGAGCGCTTGGCGGCAGAGGCGTTCCGTGCTGACGAGACCTTTTTCTCCGTTCAAGGGACATCGAGTGCCATCATGGCGATGATCATGGGTGTCGTTGGCCCGAACGAAAAAATCATCGTGCCACGGAACGTCCATAAATCCGTCATGTCCGCGCTCGTCTTAACGGGTGCCCACCCGGTCTTCATCCACCCGGAATTTGACGAAACATACGGCATCGCCCACGGAATTACGGCTAGTGCCGTTGAACGCGCGCTTGAACTTCATCCGGACACGAAAGCCGTACTCGTCATCAACCCGACTTATTTCGGGGTCGCAGGTGATTTAGAGCGTATCGTATCCGTCGCGCATGCACAAGACGTTCCTGTACTTGTCGATGAGGCACACGGCGTTCATCTCCCGTTTCACGATGAACTTCCGCTCTCGGCGATGCAAGCGGGAGCAGATGTGGCGGCGACGAGTGTGCACAAGCTTGGCGGTTCAATGACAGGCAGTTCGATTTTGAACGTACGCCGCGGACTCGTCTCGCCAGAACGAATTCACGCGATGCTCTCTATGATTACAACGACGTCAACATCCTATTTGCTCCTCGCTTCTCTCGACGCGGCACGTCGACAGTTAGCGACAAAGGGTCACATGATGAATGAGCGTGCACTCGAGCTTGCTAGAACGGCCCGTACGGCAATCAATCTCATGCCGAACTTATCGGTATACGGTCATGCCGAGTTGCATTCTGAATCGACTTACGCGCTTGACGAAACGAAAGTACTCGTATCCGTGCGTGAACTTGGGGTAACTGGATTTGAAGTCGAGAAATATCTTCGCGACAAACACCGCATCGAAGTCGAGATGTCCGATTTATTGAATGTGCTCTTCATCGTCACATCAGCGGACGACGAGTCAACGATTCAAGCGTTGATTGAAGCGATGCGAGATGTCGTTTCTGTTTACCAAAAGTCTGGGAACGACTCATTATCCATCATGCTCCCAGAGATTCCACCACTTGCGCTCAGTCCTCGTGATGCGTTTTATGAAGAGACGGAGACGATCCCTCTCGAAAACGCAGTCGGGCGTATTTCAGCGGAATTCATCATGGTGTATCCACCTGGAATTCCAATCATCATTCCAGGTGAATTGATTACGACGTCGACACTCGAATACATTATGGCCAACATTGAAGCGGGTCTTCCCGTACAAGGTCTTGAAGATGAGTCGCTGCAAATGATTAAAGTCATCCAACAAACAAAAGCGATCCGCTAAATAAAAAATGAGCCGGTCATGATGACCGGCTCATTTTTTATGTCATCTCAGAAAAGGTGGCTGTAGATGATCGAATTGCTTCCCCTAGTGCCTATTATAAGAAAACGCTTACATTTTTTCAAGTATCAATTTCTTCAGATGCTTGTGTTTTTTCGACCAAGCAAAGTCGTAAAAATTCAGCGACGTGCTCTGTGTCGTTCAAGTTGATGCCAAGCATCGGATACAATTGACGCGGCTCTTCTAGGGCATGCAAATCAAGAAGGGCCGATTGACCCGTTTGCATACAGACGACTAACACCTTGCCCATGAATTGCTGTGTATAGACGAAACCAAAATCATAACGGGCGGCTTCTGTTTCAATCCCCGTAAATCGGACCCGACTCGTCTCGGACACGGTATACAATAACTCCTCATCGAATGCCATCAGGATTCCCTCCCTTCTCTCTTCACAAGTATTTTCCTTTATACTACAAGTATGAAACCTAAGGAGAGAATGACAATGAAGATTGATTATGCAACAGAGGTAAACGTAGAAACTCTTGTCCAGTTCATGCACGATTTATGGCCAGACGCCCCCACCGAAGAATTACGAATGGAAGTCAAACTCGGTCTCGCCTCAAAAAAGATGCATTATTTCATCGCATCAAATGAACATGGGAAGGCGGTTGGTTTTTGTCAACTCAGTTTCCGGCATGACTATGTGCCAGGTTCTAGTACGTCCCCGACCGCCTATGTGGAAGGAATCTATGTCAGTGAATCAGAGCGCCACCGAGGTGTCGCCTCTCGTTTGGTCGATACTGCATCAACCTTTGCGGCCCGTCACGGTTGTATCGAACTGGCATCGGATACCGAGCTTGAAAACGAGGACAGTCAACGCTTTCACGAGAAGGTCGGATTCAAGGAAGTCGAGCGTGTCGTCACCTACATTAAAAACCTCTCCCACGAATCGTGAGAGAGGTTTTATTGACGTTCTTATTTTACAACGTGGATTGGCATACCCATTGCGATTTCAGCAGCTTCCATAGCCATCTCACCGAGTGATGGGTGAGCGTGGATTGTAAGTGCGATATCTTCAGCAGTCATACCAGCCTCGATTGCAAGGCCAAGCTCAGCAATCATATCTGAAGCGCCCGTACCCGCGATTTGAGCACCGATCAAGAGACCGTCCTCTTTGCGTGTGATGAGCTTCATGAAGCCGTCTGGCTCGTCAAGTGCAAGTGCACGACCGTTCGCTGCGAATGGGAATTTCGAAACTGTGATTTCGAGTCCTTCTTCTTTTGCGAGTGGCTCTGTATAACCAACCGTTGCGAGTTCAGGATCTGTGAAGACGACTGCAGGGATTGCAGAGTAGTCGAGGTAAGCTGGCTTACCTGCTGCTGCTTCCGCTGCGATTTTCGCTTCGTAAGATGCTTTGTGTGCAAGTGGTGGTCCAGGAACGATATCACCGATTGCATAGATGTTTTCGTTCGATGTTTTACACTGGTCGTCGATTTCGATGATTCCACGGTCGCTGATTTTAACGTCCGCGTTCTCAAGACCGATGTCGCCTGTGTTTGGACGACGACCAACTGTGACGAGGACATAGTCCGCTTCAACAGATTGCTCTTCACCGTTTACTTCAAACTTAACAGTTACGCCGTCTTCCGTTTCTTCAACACCTTTAGCAAGTGCATTCGTGTGGATTGTGACGTTCCCTTTTTGCTTGAGTTTCTTCTTAACGATTTGCGTCATTTGTGGTTCGAAACCAGACAAGATGTCGCTAGCGCCCTCTACAACGACAACTTCTGTATCGAAGTTAGCGTATGCAGTACCGAGCTCCATACCGATGTATCCACCGCCGATGACGACGAGTTTCTTCGGTACTTCAGGAAGTGCCAACGCGCCAGTTGAAGAAAGGACACGTTTAGACCATTTGAACGATGGGATCTCGATTGGTGTAGAACCAGTCGCGACAATCGCTTTTTTAAATTTGTAAGGAGTTGAGCTGTCTTCAGTGATGACACGAACTGTGTCTTCAGACGCGAAGAACGCTTCACCTTGAACGATCTCGATTTTGTTTCCTTTGAGGAGACCTTTAACACCGCCAGTCAATTTGTTAACGACTGACTGTTTCCAATCTTGAACTTTTGTGAAGTCCACTGACACGTTGTCAGACGTGATTCCCATTGAATCATGACCTTTAGCGTGTTGGAAGTTGTGTCCTGCTGTGATCAACGCTTTCGATGGGATACATCCGACGTTCAAGCAGACACCACCGAAGTTGCCTTTCTCAACGATAGTTACTTTCATTCCGAGCTGTGCGCCACGGATTGCGGCAACGTATCCACCAGGACCGGCACCGATGACAAGCAAATCAGTTTCTTGTGCGAATTCTCCTACTACCATGTTCTTATCCCTCCATCATTAGAAGTGCTGGGTCTTCGAGCAAGCGTTTCACCATGTTAAGAGCGTTTTGTGCAGTCGCACCGTCGATGAGGCGGTGGTCAAAGCTGAATGAAAGTGCAAGTACTGGCGCAGCAACGATTTCACCGTTCTTCACGACAGCTTTCTCAGCGATACGGCCGATACCGAGAATCGCAACTTCTGGGTGGTTGATGACAGGCGTGAACCATTGTCCACCAGCTGAACCGATGTTTGTGATTGTGATCGATCCACCTTTCATGTCTTCCCCAGCGAGCTTACCTTCACGAGCTTTACCTGCAAGTTCGTTAATGTTTGTAGCAAGTGCATAGATTGATTTACGGTCTGCATCTTTTACGACTGGTACAACGAGTCCGTTGTCCGTGTCAGCTGCAATCCCGATGTTGTAGTAGTTTTTGTAGACGATTTCTTCGTTCACGTCATCGATTGAAGCGTTGATTGTTGGGAATGCTTTCGCTGCAGCAGTCAATGCTTTCACGACGAATGGCAAGTACGTGAGTTTCACGCCTTGGTCAGCCGCGACTTGTTTGAAATCTTTACGGAGTGCAACGAGTTTTGTAACGTCGACTTCGTCCATGAGTGTAACGTGTGGTGCAGTGTGTTTCGAGTTAACCATAGCTTTCGAGATGGCTTTACGGATTCCACGGATTTTCTCACGTGTTTCAAGTTCAGGAGTCGCTGACTCGTAAGGCTTGATTTCCGTTTTCGCAGCAGCTGCTGGTGCTACAGATTCTGTTTTCTCTGTTGTAGCTTCTGCAGACGGTGCTTCGCCGTTCGCGAATGCATCGATGTCTTCTTTCAATACACGGCCGTTGTCGCCAGAACCGTTTACTTCACGGATGTCGACACCTTTTTCACGTGCATATTTACGGACAGATGGCATAGCGATAACACGCTCAGATTTGTGAAGTTGAACGTCGCGTGGCGCGTCTTCTTTCACATCTTCTTTTACGTCTTCTGTCTTCTCTTCTGCTTTCGGTTGTTCAGGTGTTTCTTCTTCACCTGCTGGTGCGTCGCCTTCGATGTCAAACGTAATGAGGACGTCGCCGACTACAGCAACTGTACCTTCAGAAACTTTAACTTCTTTGACTGTACCGTCGACTGGAGCTGGGATTTCAACGACTGCTTTGTCGTTTTGTACTTCTAAAAGAACATCGTCCTCTTTGACCGTATCCCCTGCTTTTACGAACCACTTGACGATTTCACCTTCGTGAATACCTTCACCGATATCTGGTAATTTAAATTCAAATACTGCCACTGGTTTTTCCTCCCATCAATTCATCATGTAAACACGACAAGGGAGACAATTCTCCCTCATCGTTTATTCGACACGATCTTAGAAGTTCACAACTTCCTTAACTTTTGCAACGACATCTTTATGGTCAGGTAACCACATGTCTTCACCTTGTGCGAATGCGAAGACTGTGTCTGGTGCAGTTACTCGAAGAACTGGTGCTTCGAGGTGAAGAATTGCGCGCTCTTGAATTTCAGTTACAACGTTCGCTGCGATACCTGCTTGACGTTGTGCTTCTTGAACGACGATCGCACGACCTGTTTTCTTAACAGACTCTACGATTGTGTCGATATCAAGCGGGCTCACTGTCATGAGGTCGATGACTTCAACGTTGATGTTTTCTTTTTCAAGTTCTTCCGCTGCTTTGAGTGACGTGTGCACCATCGCACCGTAAGTGATGATTGAAACGTCTGTACCTTCACGTTTCACATCCGCTTTACCGAGTTCGATTGTGTACTCACCTTCAGGTACTTCGCCACGGAATGAACGATACAATTTCATGTGCTCGAGGAACACGACTGGGTCGTTATCACGGATAGACGCGATTAACAAACCTTTTGCATCGTACGGAGTCGATGGAATAACGACTTTAAGACCAGGTGTCTGAGCCATCAAACCTTCAAGGCTGTCCGCGTGAAGCTCAGGTGTCTTAACTCCACCACCGAATGGTGAACGGATTGTGATTGGTTGGCTGTAAGCGCCGCCTGAACGGTAACGCATACGTGCCATTTGAGCTGCGATTGAGTCGAAAACTTCGAATACGAATCCGAAGAATTGAACTTCCATGATTGGACGGAATCCAGTAAGACCTAGACCGATCGCAAGACCACCAATCCCTGATTCAGCGAGTGGCGTGTCGAAGACACGGTCTTCGCCGAGCTCGTCTTGGAGACCTTCCGTCGCACGGAATACCCCACCGTTTTTACCAACGTCTTCTCCGAAAAGAAGTACTTTCTCGTCGCGTTTCATTTCAACGCGCATCGCATCAGTAATCGCTTGGATCATTGTCATTTGAGCCATAACTTACTTCGACTCCTTTGCAGTATATTCTTCAAGCTGTTCTTTCAAGTTTGAAGGAAGTTCTTCGAACATGTTGTTGATGAAGTCCGAAACTTTTTGTTTTGGTTCTTTGTCTGCTTGGCTGATTGCTTCTTTCACGTCAGCTTTCGCTTGCTCGATCACTTCGTTCTCCATGTCTTCGTTCCAGAGTTTCTTGTTCTCAAGGAAGAGACGGAAACGTACGAGTGGATCTTTTTCTTGATATTCTGTGTCGAGTTCTTTTGTACGGTAACGTGTTGGGTCATCCCCAGCGAGCGTATGTGGTCCGTAACGGTAAGTGAGTGACTCGATGAGTGTCGGTGTTCCTTCGAGTGCGTCGACGCGAGCTTGTTGAGTCGCTGCGAGCACTGCAAGAACGTCCATTCCATCTACTTGAATTCCGTTGATTCCAGCTGCAACAGCTTTTTGCGCGATCGTTTTAGCTGCAGTTTGCTTTTCAACAGGAGTTGAGATAGCGAAACGGTTGTTTTGAACGACGAAGATTGCTGGTGATTTGAATGCACCTGCAAAGTTCAATCCTTCGTAGAAGTCACCTTGTGATGAGCCACCGTCACCTGTGTAAGTAATGGCGACATTTTTGTTGCCGTTGCGTTTGAGGCCCATTGCCACACCCGCAGTTTGAATGATTTGTGCACCGATGATGATTTGTGGCATCAATACGTTGACACCTTCAGGGATGCGGTTTCCTGCCACGTGTCCACGTGAGAACAAGAACGCTTGATAAAGCGGAAGTCCGTGGAATACGAGTTGCGGGATATCACGGTATCCTGGAAGAATCCAGTCCTCTTTGTCGAGCGCGTATTGCGTCCCGATCATCGTCGCCTCTTGACCTGCCACTGGCGCGTAGAATCCTAAGCGACCTTGACGGTTAAGTGAGATGGCGCGTTGGTCCCAGATTCGAGTATAGACCATGCGGCGCATGAGCTCCTGAAGTTGCTCGTCCGTTAGGTCAGGCATTGCGTCTTGGTTGACGACCTCACCCTTCTCGTCGAGAATACGGAACGTTTGGAAGTTTTCTTCCACGTTTTGAAGTACCTGAACGTTGTTCATTCGTTTCACCTCATCCTTTCAACTATGAGACAATTGTCTTTTTTGTGATCAAACACTATCTCAAATCTTACGTGTATCTGTCCAAAAAAGCAATCTGTATTAACGTGATTCAGAAAAGTTATCCTCTCCTGACGTTTCCTTGTTAGTATAAAACGGGTTGTTTCAATAACGCAAAAAATATGCTTACCTAAATAAAACGCTTACATTCAAGGGATATGACATCCTTTTCACCACTGTATTATTTTCATTTCACCTTCTGTACCATCCACATTCCTTCCTGTTTAAATATGATATAATCAATCATATAAGTTCGATAGAAAGGAAGTTGTGTATGTTAACCATGAAAGATGTCATCCGCGAAGGAGACGAGCGACTTCGCGCGCGTTCAGCCGAAGTTTCGATTCCGCCAACAACAGAAGATTTGGCGTTACTCGACGAGATGGAGACGTTTCTTGTCAATAGTCAAGACCCAGAGATGAGCGAGAAATACGAGTTACGAGGTGGTGTCGGAATCGCCGCACCTCAACTCGGTGTAAATCGTCGTTTCTTCACAGTATTGCTACAAGAAGAGGAAGAGACGTTTAAGCTCTCCATCTTCAACCCTAAAATTACAAGTCATTCCGTCGAACAGACATTTTTGAATGGCGGCGAAGGCTGTCTATCGGTCGATCGCGTGGTCAAAGGAAATGTACCTCGTTTTCGTCGAATCACGTTAGAAGGGTTCGACCGCGACGGGAAGCCGATTAAGCTTCGTCTGCGCGGAATGCGCGCTGTCGTATGTCAGCACGAGCTCGATCATTTAGACGGGATCATGTTCTATGACCGGATCAATATGTCGAACCCGTTAGAAACATACGGCGAACCGATTTAACATGTTTAGTTCGAGAAAAAGGGCACTGTTGTTACTATTCCCATTTTTATTTCTTTTAATCGGTGGATGTGTGCGAATCAATTATGATGCGACCGTCCACTATGACCAATCTGTTTCGCTTGAAACGACTTACGCGTTCCGTGATCATCCAGTCATGAAATTGCTCAATCTCAGACTCGACTGGGATACTTGGAAAGAGCAGGCGGAAGAAAACGGATATGAAACAGAAGATTATTCAAGTCCTGATGACTACGAAGGCATGGTCTTAAAGAAGACATTTAAAAATGTCGACGAGTTGCAACAGATTAAAGAGGAATGGAAAACGGGACCAGCCGGTATTTTAGTCCCTCCGGATATTCAGTTCGACATCGAGCAACAGGAAGGCATTTGGTTTGATTCATATACACTCCAAACCAATCTCGACCTCCGACTCGATCGGGTCGACTTACCCGGTGTTGAACTAACCGGCTCCCCCAAAAAATTGGCTGAACGATATATCCGCCAAGCCGACATTCGCTTTAACTTGACTGTTCCGACCGGCGTATTCGTTGAGGATGGAACTGGCTTAGACCTCCGTTCTATGAAACATGTCGAGTGGCAAGTCTACGGCGGTCGGCAAAATAACGTGAAGCTAGTTGCCCATGTACCGAACGTCAAAGCTTGGATCGTGACGGGAATCGTTCTGATTGCAGCGGCCGTATTGACTTACTTCATTTGGCGCAAATATCGTCGGAATGTTGGCAACCCAAAAGAGACATCCATTCGTTCACGTCTCCTCGGACTGTTGATCGTCTCACTTTCACTCGCTCTCATCATCGTCACCTTCCGACAAGAGTTGACAAACGAGCGTCAATCCGAGGCGATTCGCCAAGCTACTCAAACGAATGAGTTTATCCCTACGTTTGCAGTTCATGGTTTACTCGGGACAGACCGGACGTTCCTCCGTTTCTCTCAAGCGATGGAACAAAGTGGGCAAGCGACTGACGGAGCACTTTGTACCGTGACTGTCAAAGGCAAGGCCGACTGTGAAATATATGATTTTAGTTCAACTCGCCCGATTGTCCGAATCGAGTTCGAAGATGCAGAGGCTTCTTTGAACAATCAGACAAAGTGGTTGAATACAGCCATTGAAACATATAAAAAAACGAGAAATCGATCATTCGATCGGATGTATATCATTGGCCATAGCATGGGTGGCGTAGCCGCTGCCAACTATATCTTGAATCAAGAGACGTACATCGTCGATAAGTTTGTAACGTTCGATAGCCCGTTCGGCGGGACACGCCTTGCGAACTTCGGATTATCTGCCAGTAACTTCGGCATTAACACCGGAAGCCCTGCCATCCGTGATTTGTCCCCTAACTCAGACGGACTGCAGGCATTCCAGTCTAAGCTTGAGACATGGCCGAGGTCCGTTCAGGTACTCTCTTTCTCTGGACGAGGCGGTGAATTCAATTTGATTGAGCCGGCGAGTTCTCTGTTACTGGAAGAGTATACGAATAACATTCAGACAGAAACGGTACCGTACGACCATTTCTCGCTTCACCGTAAAAGTGACGTCTTGAAAGAGACTGGGAAATTCTTATACGAATACACGAATGAGTTTAATCCAATCGAGACGAACTAACGTCAAAACAGCTATCCCCAAATTTTGAGGATAGCTGTTTTTTTAATACGTCATCGTCCATGTGACTTTTTGGAGCCAATACATCATATACTTTCCGATTGGGAGATCGGTTTGAATCTCATCATACGCTACCGTATACGTGCCATTCTCATTGTTCCATAGACGATTAAAATACTCGTCCACTTCATCAAAGAAGGCTGTATCCACTTCTCCTGTCACTTCGACGTCTGCCTCTAGGTTGTAATCGTTCATGTTCCGGGTCGTATAGTTCCCCGATCCTAAGACAACGGTCTTTTCTTCACCATCCACATACAGGATTTTTGGATGATATTGTTCCTTGGCGACATCATACCAGCGAATCTCGATTTGCTCCGGGTTGACGGTGTTCAGTTCTGCCGTCACCGGTAAGTTCGGTAACCCTGATTTCGATCGACCGAAGGCATTCGTGTTCGGATCGAGGATCAAGTTCACCTTCACCCCGCGCCCGGCGGCATCCTCGATTGCTTGGATAATATTCCGATCTGCCAAATAGAACATTCCGATCCAGATGGTGTCCCCATCGTCCGCCCCATTCATTGCATCGAGCACCGACTCTTGAATCTTCCCTTCCGTGACATAACGAATCTCCATCGGTGCCTCGCTCGGCGCATTTTCAATCTTCGACAGCGCTTCATCATCTGGGAAGCGCCGTGCATCCCCTTTAGAGAACGTCGCGACCGCTTGCTCACCTTCAACGATTTCTTTTAAAATCGGTCCTTTTAAATGGACACCGACATTCGAGTGATATCCGCTGGCATCATGTGGATTAGCGGAAAGTACAAAGCCTTCATTCTCGGTGACCATCACTTTTCGATGGTTCGCTTTGATATTGAGCAACCTTAAATATGCACGTACCGTAATGTCCGGTGCCGAAGAGGCCATCGGGTTCGGTAGCCATCCGTCTTGACTATTGCCGAACCACTGAATCGCCATCCGGTAAAACGTGGAGTATAAAATATTCGGGTCACGAAGAGCATCGAGATTTGTGTACACGACTTCTACCCCTGCCTCCTCCAGTACATCGAAGTGGTCAGAAACATGACCGTTATAGCTGGTATTGATGTCATCCGTGATGAAGACGACTTTCAAGTCCGGATATCGTTTCATTTGCTCAAGCAATGCTGAAGATAGGCGCGATGTAATGTCCGGATATTGTCGGTCTTCATTCGAATAAGGATTGAATAAGAAAAAGTCCATGACGATATATTCTTTTGCCTCACGTATCGCTCGTTCAACTTCACTAAATATCTCCTGTTCGACAATCTCTGTATCTTCCCCTTGATAGGTCAAATCATGAAGAAAATCGATTTGGTCATCTGTGATGAGGTACGGTTCAGATTGTCTCGACACGCCTTCCGGTAATGGTTTGACTTGATGATAAACGAGCGTGATGAGAAAAATGACCGCAATGATTGCGGCTCCCCATTTCAGCCACCCTTTCTTCCCCTTTTTCTTCGCCATAAGCTCCCCCTCCTCTTTTGCGGTGAAAAAAACGAGCTGTAGTCTCCTACAGCCCGTCAAATCATACTTCCATAATAATCGGCAGGACCATTGGGTGTCTCCGCGTCTTTTGTGCCAAGTAAGGTGTGAGGGTGTCTGAGACGAGTTGCTTCATCTCCGACCACTTCATCTGCTTATTGGACAATCCTTGTTCGACGGTTTTCTTCAACAATCGTTCGCCATCACGAATCAGACTACCTGATTCACGCATGTAGACGAATCCACGTGAGATGATATCTGGTCCTGAGACGAGTTTGCGCGTCTTGCCATCGATGCTGATGACGACAACAACAAGTCCATCTTCAGACAGAATGCGGCGATCCCTTAATACGATATTCCCAATATCACCAATTCCATTCCCATCAATATACACAGCGTTCGCAGAAATTTTACCAGTGACCGCAGCCGACTCCGAGTCGACAGCAAGCACTTCGCCATTATCCATAACGAAACTGTTCTCTTTCGGGATTCCAACCGATTCAGCAAGCTCAGCATGCTTTTTCAACATACGGTACTCGCCGTGAATCGGCATGAAGAATTTCGGATTCAGAAGACGAATCATCAACAACTGTTCTTGTTGCGAACCGTGACCTGACGTATGAATGTTCGTCAACTTACCGTAGACAACATCCGCTCCCGCTTTATACAACTGGTCAATCGTCTTCCCGACCGAGATGGCGTTACCTGGGATTGGAGAAGAAGAGAAGATGACCGTATCCCCAGGAATGATCGACACTTGACGGTGCGTCCCATTTGCAATACGGCTGAGCGCTGCCATCGGTTCCCCTTGCGATCCGGTACAAAGAATCGCGATTTCATTCGGGTCGTAGTGACGCATCTGATTCGCCTCAATAATCATACCCTTTGGCACGTTGATGAAACCGAGTTCTTGTCCGATCGTCATGACTTTCTCCATCGAACGACCGAAAATCATGAGATGACGACCTGTCTCGGCACACGCATCGACCACTTGTTGCAAGCGATAGATGTTCGATGCGAACGTCGCAAAGATGATTCGACCGTCCGCTTTCCGGAACGTCTCACTAATCGTCCCACCGACCACGCTCTCACTCATCGTGAAGCCTTCCACTTCTGCATTTGTTGAATCGGACAAGAGACAAAGTACGCCTTCTTTTCCGATTTCCGCCATCTTGGCAAGGTCTGCCGGCTCGCCTACCGGAGTGAAGTCGAACTTGAAGTCACCCGTATGGACGATGTTCCCTTGTGGCGTCTTGACGACGACACCGAGTGAGTTCGGAATCGAGTGCGTCGTGCGGAAGAACGAGATGCTCGTCTTACGGAACTTGATGAGTGAATCCTCATCAATCTCATGGAGCTCCGCCTCACGAAGCAACCCATGCTCCTCAAGTTTAACTTTGATCAATCCGAGCGCGAGTTTCGTCGCATAAATCGGCAATTGTACTTGCTTCAATAAGAATGGAATTCCCCCGATATGGTCTTCGTGACCGTGAGTGATGAATACCCCTTTTACTTTGTCCTTGTTTTTAATCAAGTACGAGTAATCAGGAATCACATAGTCGATTCCAAGCAAGTCATCCTCTGGGAACATGATTCCCGCATCGATGACGATGATTTCATCTTGGAATTGAACAACATATGTGTTCTTCCCGATTTCTCCGAGTCCGCCCAATGCGAACACGGCTGTTTGGTGGTTCTTAACAAACTTCATTTAATCTCTCCTTACTTCAATTATTAATACATCTATGTGAAACATAAGTGATTCTCGAATATGCCCGTAAGATTCTTTTTTCATTATAGCTCATATCATGACAATATTTCACTAACGATGTGATATTCGTGGTAGTTTCCCTATTTCGTGTTATCCTTTTAGTGGGTTCAGAAAACATATTTTTTAGATAAAGAGAAAGAATGGTGAATCAAATGGAAGATCAAAAGGTTGTTTTCTTCGACATTGACGGCACGCTTTTACATGAAGGTAGTTATATCCCGCCTTCCACGATTTCAGCGATTCAAGCACTTCAGGCAAACGGCGTCGAGACGTTCATCGCGACGGGACGAGGACCGGCCATGCTATCCGACATCCCAGAACGTGTCGGGATTGATAGTCTCGTTTGTTACAACGGTCAGATTGTCGTGCACAAAGGTGAAATCGTCTATCGTAACACGCTCTCGAAAGATGCACTCGGTCGCTTGACGACGCACGCTTCTTCAAATGACCATACTCTCGTCTATTTGGGACAGGACCGTGGTGGTGCTTCAAAACCGAACGACGCCATCGTTGAACAATCGCTCGGCGAACTCGACATGCCGATCCCTTCATTCGAACCGAACTTCCACGCAGAAGAGGATGTGTATCAGACGTTACTGTACTGCACGCCTGAAGACGAGCATCGTTATATCAATGCTTATCGTGAGTTCGATTTTATCCGTTGGCATCCTCATGCGATGGACGTGATCAATAAGGGAGCCAGTAAAGCAGACGGCATCCGTCACTTTATTGAGACCAACGGCTACCGTCTGGAGAATACGTATGCTTTCGGAGATGCATTGAACGACTTGGCCATGCTTCAGTATGTAGGGACAGGAATCGCCATGGGCAATGGTCGCACTGAAGCGAAAGACGTGGCGGATTTCGTCACGAAATCCATCCTTGAAGATGGAATCGAGTACGGCCTAAAGGCGATGAAGCTCATCTAAAAAAGACCCTTGGAGTCAAACCGTCGAGTTGGATCAATCGATTCAACGATCGCGGCATCGCTCCAAAGGTCTTTTCTTTTATCTCGAACGAAGTGTGCGCTCTAGTCGATCCAAATCGGTATCCTTCCCGATGATGATCAAAATATCTTCCGATAAAATCATCTCATCCGCTTGAGGAGAAATCAGGACATCGTCATCGCGACGAATCGCGACGATGTTCACCCCGTACTTCGCTCGCAAGTCCAAATCGATGAGGGATTTGTTCGATAACTTGTCCGATGCTTTAATTTCGACAATCGAATGTTCATTCGATAATTCGAGGTAGTCGAGGATACTCTGGCTCATCAACCCATTGGCAATTCGTACGCCCATATCTCGCTCAGGGTGGACGATGTTATCCGCCCCGATTCGACGGAGTACTTTTTCATGGTAATCGTTCGTCGCCTTGACCGTGATGATTTGGACACCGAGTTCCTTTAAAATCAACGTCGTCAAAATGGAAGCTTGAATATTCTCCCCGATGGCGACGATCACATGTTCAAAGTTACGAATCCCTAAACTCTTTAACACATTCTCATCTGTTGTATCGGCAATCACGGCATGGGTTGCCAATCCCATAAACTCATTGACACGTTCCTCATCTGAATCGATGGCGAGGACGTCATATCCATTTGAAGACAATTCTCGGACGATCGACCCTCCAAATCGTCCTAACCCGATGACTGCAAATTCACCTGTCATGATGCTACATCCCTTTCCTACACATGTTCTCTTCTTGATTCTTCGTTCAGTGTAACTGATTCCACTTCAAAACTCTATATAAAAAACAAAACGGGATTCCCTTCAAATAAAGGAAATCCCGTTCTTGCCATTATGCTTTTCCACTCGAGCGTTTCCCTCGTACGTAGTCGTTGTCGAACAAGAACAAACGGAGCAAGAGATAGAGCGCCGGAACGAGTAGGAGCAACCCTAAGATGAATACGATGACAAGTGCCACCGCCATCGACTCGTTGACGACACTTCCATTAATATCGATATACGGATACAGGATGTATGGCAAGTGAGAGTATCCGTAGCCGAACCATGCCATGAAGAACTGACCCATGACCATCAAGAAGGCAATCCCGTAATTTCGTTTCATATAAACGAAGGAGACGGCGATGACGAAGAACAAGAAGCTCATCGCAAACCACCACCAGTTCCCTCCTAGGATGCTTTCGTAATGCCACGCAGCTTGCGACTTCAACCCGAAGAAGACGAGACCCGATGCGATAATCGTCGGGACGCTCCAAAATAGAGCCCATTTTCGAACAAGTTCGACGGCATTTTGGTCACGTGCCTTGTCCGCATAGAACAAGAGGAACATGGCACTAATATAGAGGACAGAGACAATCGCCAAGATGACGACCGTCCACGAGTAGAAGTTGGTGAACAACTTCGCCCCGTCAAAGAAGACGCCGTTCTCTGTCTCTGTGATGAAACCACCTTGGCTGACAGTTAAGACCGTCGACATCGAAGCTGGGATGAGTAATCCCGTCGCCCCATAGAGGAACATATAGAGCGTGCTCTCCTTTGACCCATAGTTAGCGAACGCATAGAAGCTACCACGAATCGCAAGCAAGATTAACACGACAGACGCTGGAACGAGCAAGGCCGTACCATAGTAATAAGCAGTGTCCGGAAAGAATCCGACAATCCCGACAAAGAAGAACACGAAGAATACGTTCGTGACTTCCCATGTCGGTGACAAATACCGTTTGACGAGACGGTTCACTAAGTGATCACGTTTCGTATAGCGGCTATAGAAAGCGAAGAAGCCTGCACCGAAGTCAATCGATGCGACGATGAGGTAGCCGTATAGAAACGTCCATAAGACGGCAATCCCTAATTCTTGAATTTGCATGTCATATCCTCCGATCACACTTCATCCGCAAACATCGCTTCACCACGATGCTCGGATTGTTTTAGTTCTTTTCCTACCGGATTCTCTTTGAACAGGCGTGATAGGACAACCACAGTCACTGTTCCGAGTACCGCGTAGAGGATCGCGAAAGCGACAAGCATCCAACCGACGTTCGCTGATGTCGTAGCTGCCTCACTCGTACGCATCAACTCATATAACGCCCAAGGTTGACGACCAAACTCAGCGAAGAACCAACCAAACTCAATCGCCGCCATGGCAAGAGGTCCACCGGCTGCAATCGCAAAGAGCATCGGCTTGCTGAACTGGTTCAAACGTTTAATATATCGTCCGAGTACGAACAGGAAGGAGATGAGCGCGAGAAGCATCCCAATTCCGACCATCGCATCAAATAGATAGTGAACGAAGAGCGGCGGTTGATCTTCTTTCGCAAATTCATTGAGACCCGTCACTTCATAGTTCGGGACACCACCTGCAAGAATAGAGAGGGCGTAAGGAATCTTCAAGGCGCCTCGAACTTCATAGCCACCTTGCCCATCATCTTCTAACCATCCGCCCAAAATCAATTCGGCCTCGGAGGAGGTTTCGAAATGCCATTCTGCAGCTGCTAATTTATCTGGTTGATACTGAGCCAAATATTTACCTGAGAAGTCACCGACAAGCGCTGTCGCGATCGCAAAGATCAAAGCGACCGTCATCGTCAGACGAAGACCTTTCTTATGATACTCGATTGACATCTTGTCGAGTTGATTTCGGCGTTGACGTAACAACTGAACGGCTGCGATCGCAGCTAGAATGAACGCGGATGTTAAAATAGCCGAAGTCAACACGTGTGCCATTTTCGTCGGCATGGCCGGACTGAACATCGCTTCGAGCGGGCTGACATTTGCCAATCGACCATCGACAATATCAAACCCTACAGGCTGGTTCATAAAACTGTTTACCGTTGTGATAAAGAACCCTGAGAACAATGCACCGACGGCAACCGGAATCCCGAGGAGCATGTGGTGCCACGGATTTTTAAATCGATCCCACGTGTACAAGTAAATACCAAGGAAAATCGCTTCAAAGAAGAAGGCGAACGTTTCCATGAAAAGCGGGAGCGCAATCGTTTGACCCGCAACGCGCATCAAGTTTGGCCATAGGAGTGAAAGCTGCAGACCGATGGCCGTACCCGTCACAACCCCAACCGCTACCGTCACGACATAGCCGCGCGACCAGCGTCGAGCCATGAGCGTGTATTTCGGGTCTTTTTTACGAATTCCTAAAAATTCTGCCAATAAAATTAAAAGTGGAACCCCGACGCCGAGTGTGGCAAAAATCACATGAAAACCTAATGTGAGTGCCGTCAATGCTCGACTCATCAGGACAGGATCTTGAAACATCTATTGATTACCTCCTATCTCTCTCTATCGCTTCGAACCCATGTATGAAACGACAATCACAGATGAATACCCTTCGATACTTACATCATAATGATTTTATATTGCGCTGTAATGTCTCAATGCTCGAGTTCGCAAAATGTTCACATTTGAGCAATCGCCACAAAATCGTCGCTTTACATGAATAAATGTTTCCCTTTTTCTCACTCGTTCACTCCTTTTTGGGCACACTAAAAGCGGGCTCAATCGAGACCGCTTCGTGTTATTGAATCATGACAGTTCGGAAGTAATGGTCGAATAGATCGATGGCCACTTCGATCGAACGTTCATCCGGGTTGAGTGTCGATTGATGGAGTCCTGACCCCATATCGTTCACTCCTAACCAAACCATAAATCCGGGGACCTGTTTCAACATATATCCAAAATCCTCACCCGTCATGGCAGGGACACATGTTTTATAAGAATAGCCGACTTCTTCAACCGCTTCCTCGAATTGATAAAGATAACGTTCGTCATTGACGACTTCGTGATACCGATTGCCGAATTCAAGGTCGATTTGCACGTTATACGTCATCTCGACTCCGGCGATGATTTGACGAATCCGGCTTTCCAGCACGACCATTTCTTTGTCAGACAAGGCGCGGACCGTCCCATCCAGTTTGGCCGTATCGGCGATAATATTTTCTTTCGTTCCTGCTGCGACTTTTCCGATACTGACGACCGCACTTCCCATCGGGTCAATGTTACGAGACACAATCGTTTGCAGTTGCATGATGAGAGCGGCCTGAACGATGACAGCGTCAATCCCTGAGTGAGGGAAAGCACCATGCCCCCCTTTTCCATGAATGGTGATATGGAGCTCTCTCGCGCTCGCGAACAACACGCCCGGTCGTGACGCGACCATGCCGACAGGATATTCAGGCGCGACATGTAAGCCGAACAATGCATCCGGGCGGAAGTGATAGAACAATTCTGATTTCGCCATCGGTTCGGCACCACCCGGTCCCTCTTCGGCCGGTTGGAAAAAGACGAC
Organism: Exiguobacterium sp. s163; assembly: GCF_018617135.1. Classification (GTDB taxonomy): domain Bacteria; phylum Bacillota; class Bacilli; order Exiguobacteriales; family Exiguobacteriaceae; genus Exiguobacterium; species Exiguobacterium profundum. Next base: position 210,675 of record NZ_JACSJN010000002.1, on the reverse strand, counting down.
AAGGTGATGGTTAAGCGGTTCCTCGATCGCTCGTTTAATTAATCCAAGTGCGATCGACATGTGCACATCATGTCCGCATGCATGCATCATGCCTTCGTGAATCGATGCGAACTCTAGCCCCGTCTCTTCCGTGATGGGCAGTCCATCCATATCAGCCCGATATCCAATCGTCTTCTCACCGACGAGACCATCTACCCGGACGAAAAGACCTGTTCGCCAGTGTGTGATATGAACACGTGACGAATCGAGCGATCGAATCAATTGCTCAAGTGTCGCTTGTGTTTTGAACTCTTCATATCCGGCTTCCGGAATTAAATGCAGCTGTCTTCTCGCTTCAATTGCCCAATTCATAGCTCAGTCTCCTTCGTAATTTCTTCGACGATCTTCCAAAACGCCTGGACTTGCGCCAGCTCCAACATCGATTCTGTTGAAAGCATCCATGTGTCCCGGACGAGCGGCACGCCACCCGACGACGTCAATGGAATTTTATTCATCTCATTCACATCTTTGATGGTCGATTCCGGAAGAATCGCGAACCCGATTCCGTGTAACGCCATCTGTTTGCATGTTTCGATTTGGTCGACGACAAGCGTCGTCAGAGGCGGGCTCGAAAATCGTTCCTGCCACCACTCTAATATTTCCTGGTAATACGTCGAGTCGCTCTTGAATTGAATAAACGAGCGCTCGTTGTTTTTTAGTTGAGAGAGGTCGGTCATTTTCAGATCGACCAAATGCAAGGAATCAGAGAACAACTTCATCCGTTCCCCTCGCCAATCCGGATTTCCTCGGATGATTCCGATATGGAAATTCTCTTCGAGCATGTAACGCATCATTTCGCTCGACCATCCGGTGACCAATTTGACACGGACGGACGGATAGCGTTCGACGAACGTCTTCAATACCTTGGGTAGCCAATACTGTCCCATGATGGAGGCGACGGCTATTTTCAACGTTCCGTACACTTCTCCTTGGTTGGCCGTCAGTTCGCCCCTTAGTTCTTGTTCTTCACTGTACATCTTTTTGGCGAACTCGATGATTTTCTCTCCATCTGGCGTCAATGCGAGCCCTCTTGTGGAGCGAACGAAAATCTTCTTCCCCCACTGATGTTCGATGGTCACGAGCCGTTGACTGAGCGCTGGTTGTGAGACAAACAATCGCTCGGCTGCTTTACGCATATTCAATTCTTCCGCAAGAATAATTAACACTTCTACTTCCGAAACTTGCATCACGTCACCTGTTTCTCTATCGTTTGAAAGATTGTATACTGAATAAGTATTTGTTTCAATGTATCATATCATGTTTAATCATCAATTTGATTGTTAGGAGGAAATCTGATGCAACGTCACCATTTCGCCTTTATCGTCGCGACCGTCGCGACGCTCGGCAGCCTTTATTTTTCAGAGGTCATGCTCTTTTTACCTTGTAAGCTGTGTTGGTTCCAACGCATCTTTATGTATCCACTAGCCATCTACTACTTGACTATCATGTTGACTGCACGAGACGTCAACCGCTTGTTCGTAGGGATTATGGCCGGTGCCGGATGGTGTATCAGTCTGTATCATGTCATTTTAGAACGGATCCCGAACGGCGAAGCCTTCTGTACGAACGACTGCCTGATTCGTTGGGTCAACTATTTTGGATTCGTCACCATCCCACTCCTCAGTTTCATCGCCTTCACCTGCATCCTGATCATTCAGTTCGTCCCACTTAAAAAAGCGTGAAACAACAAAGGAGAAGCTGTCTCGAGACAGCTCCTCCTTTTTTTATTGCCACCATTCGTCGTACAACGAGGCAGGCATGTGATGCTTGTGGCGTGAACGTTTGAAAATTGTCTCGATTCGCTCGGCGATTGTCGGGTCGATTGTCTTTCCTTCCAAATAGTCGTCCAGCTGATCATACGTCATACCGAGTGCGACTTCGTCAGGAAGTCCAGGGCGACCATCTTCAAGGTCGGCCGTCGGCACCTTATAAATCACACGCTCATGCGCTCCAAGTTCATGGAGAAGTGCTTTTCCTTGACGTTTGTTCAAACCGGTCAACGGTGTGAGGTCACAAGCTCCGTCACCGTGTTTTGTATAAAATCCTGTCACATATTCCGCAGCATGGTCTGTTCCGACCACAAGGGCACCGAATGTTGCCGCAATGTCGTATTGTGCCTTCATCCGCTCACGTGCCTTCGTGTTCCCTTTATGGAAGTCACTCAATTCGAGGCCCGTTGCACGGTGAAACGCTTCAACCGATGCGTCAACAGCAGGCTTGATGTTGACAGTGAACGATTTGTCCGGACGAATGAACTCAAGCGCAAGTTGTGCGTCATGCTCATCGTGTTGCTCACCATACGGCAATCTGATTGCATAAAATGTATACTCGTCACCCGTTTCTTCACGAAGCTCTTCCATGGCGAGTTGACATAGCTTTCCGGCAAGGCTCGAGTCTTGCCCGCCTGAGATCCCTAGGACGAGTCCTTTCGCACCAGCCCGTTTCACATATGCTTTCAAGAAGTCGATACGTTGACGAATTTCTTCTTTCGGGTTGATGGTCGGTTTGACATGTGTTGATTCAATGATCTGTTGTTGCATGGATTACCCTCCCACTATGCTCTCATTTTGCTTTATTGTCTGATAATCCTTATACCCCGTCAACTAGCGTCTCAAAAAGAAAGACGGAAACAACAGTTTCCGCCATGGTTTTATTGAACTTTAAATGATGTGACCTCTCCACCGATTGGTGTCATCTCTAAGAACAATGGTTGATCTTTCGCCGGTGCTTCATCGAGCAATACCCCAAACGAGAAACCACCGCCGGTCACTTCGGCTGCACCTTGAGCGTAAATATTATGTCCGTCTGATACAGACCACTCAAACTCGACCTCATCCGTATACCCGCTCACTTGAATCATCGTGTCATTCAAGTCAATTTGTACATCACGGAACGCGCCGTCCGACTGTGGCTCTGTTGCAGGCGTTTCTTCCGGTGTTTCTGACGTACCTTCATCCGGAGTTTCTGTTGTAGCAGATTCAACGGTGAACGTCGTCTCATCTGTCACAGCAATTTCAGGTGCTCCGTCAACTTGACCGAGCCCAATCACTTCGACCGAATATTCGCCTGGTTCTAATGTCAATGGAAAGACTTCGTCGAATACTTTTTTATCATTCGCTTCCCATTTTTCCTCAATTACAGATTCTGTGAACATATAATCACTTCCGTAATCAAATACGGTTTGATCCCCTTTTTTGACAACTAACTGAAAACGTTGCGACGAATTAAACGTTACATCGACTGCTTCCTCATTTGGATTTGTCATCGAAATCGTAGCTGATAACGTTTTTGCCGAAGCATCGTATGCCATTTCCGTGTCGAGCGTCAATGGAGCCGGTGGTTCAGACGAATCACTGTTTACTTGACTCGGTTTCGCCTCTTCTTTCCCACATCCCGCTACGACTAATAAGATTGCCGTCACTACGGCGAGCAACCAAGTTTTCTTCATGAATCCCACTCTCCTCAACAAAATAAAAAACGTCTATAGCACTAGTGTATACAATGTGCAGACGTTTGTAATGATTTTCCTTATATTATTTACCTTTTTTACGAAACTTTAGCTTGTTCCATGTATTGTTGCCAACCGGTCATGAACAATGAATCTGCGATATCGAGATCAGACCGGACTTGAGCCGTGATAGAGAACGTCTCACTGTGCATCGACTCAAACGTGACGACCATCGTTTCTCCTACTACTTCCTTATAAGCTACAAGTTCAGGCGTTTCTGCAAACAATATCATAAGTATGGCTCCTTTGTTCATCTGTGATAAACCTAGTGTACCAATCTGAAACCAAGATATCTGTCCTATCGTTCGACAGCACAACAATGACATTTTACCTATTGTCGAAACGTTTACATCAAATGTTAGTCAATTGGGGAAATGTGCATATGATTTCATGAAAAAAAGGAGCAATCCGTACTACAGACGCTCCCCTTTACCTTAAATTGTAAATCAATTTGATTCAATACATGTCGAACGAAATCTCATTTCGACCGATTCGAAATTTGTTGCCATACTGTCCCGAGTGCTGTCTCGCCGCTCGTGATCCGCTCTTTCGCAAGTCGCGCTTGTAAAGAGACCTCGAACTCGCGGTCTTCCTCCGCAATCGACAAGGCAGGTACAGCCCGCTCATCTCCACAATCGAATAAGAAACGAGCCGCTCGCCAACGTACGAGTTTGTTTTTATCCTTTAACGCCTCAATCATGGAAGGTTGGGACTGAGGTAATGCCCAGTCGGAGACCGTATCCCCAGCCGTCCGCCGCACAATAGGAGAAGCGTCCACTAAGGCTTGTTCGATATATGTGACATATTCCTCACGTCGCTCTTCAAACATCCCGATCATGACGACCGCCTGTCGACGGATTGCCATCACGGAATCTTCCAAGGCACGACGGAAATAAGGCATGTTTTCATGTTGGATTTCGAGTTCATCCAAGAATGCCATCCGATCTTTCCAATTATCCGACTGAAGATGGTTCGCGTTCGCCTCAAAATCCGCTTCACGACCAAATGCTCGGGCCACGATCCGCTCGATGCGCTCTTCAGGATACGCCGCTTCCAATTCTTCTTGTGCGACGACACTGACTTCATCCAATTCACCATAACGTGGGGCTTGTTCTACCCAACGACGGTCTTGAATGACATTCTTCACTTGTGCTTGAACTTCCATCGCTGCATCGACGAATCGTTTCGACAATCCGATTCGTTTTTCCTCGTCCCCTTTGACGAGTTTTAATTGCATCGGTACATCGAGCACGAATTGAACGGATACATGGACCGGTTCATAGTCCGTATCCATCTTTGTGGATTCGACTTCCTCAACTTGTTCCCCGAACGCCCGTCGGATCTCATTCATGACGTCATGCCAATCATGTTTCGGATGTCGCTCGACAGCGAGAAAATCAGACACGGCGTAAACGGATTTGACGCCTCGAAGTCCGATGATTTCTTGAATGATGGCTGGGGCATCCGTACTCGCTTTGTCGTACGTTGTGCCTCTCCCTTCAAACGGAGGGTCCACAATGATTTTCAAGTTATTCGGACTTGGTGTCGGTTCGATTGCTACTAGTTTCATCCTCATCACCTCACTCTTCATCGTGACGAAAATGACAAAAAAACGCAAGCGAGTCGCTTGCGTTCGATCAACCATCTATTTACTTAAAACAACGCGATAAACTGTTGGAGTGAATACGTCGTCCCATCCACAGTAAACGTGTCGTCCTCTGAAATCGGTTCAAGGAAGAAACGTTTTTCACCATCTTCTTTCACGTAACCAAAAATATGATTGGATTGATAGAACAATTCAATAATCGTCATCCGTCCAAATGTCATCCCATCGTTCATTACCGCCCGATCACCCAATTCGCCGCCATTGTACAGTTCGATGTAAGTTTCCATTTTGGTGTCGCTCCTCTTGTGTTTGTTTTCACAATTCCTTTCTATCAAACAACATGAGCGACTTCAAGTTAATTTTTTGCGTTACGCTTCCAAAATTCAATCCATTTACGATATTCCAATAATGTTTTTTTGATTTGATTAATCGAATTCTCATCATGTAACCCTCTATCATCAATCTTTTCTTTACAATGCGTGATGAAAATTTCATTTCCCGGTAAAACATTTGCACGATTTGTGGCAAATACTTGTCGGAGATGGATTTGGCATCTGGCGGTTCCAAGTATGCCCGGCGAGGCCCCGGCGATCATGACCGGTTTATCCCGAAGTGGCGTTCCTGGCTCGAGCGAAAGCCAGTCGATTGCATTCTTCAGGACGCCCGGGATGCTATGGTTATATTCAGGGGTGACAATCAATAACCCATCAGCTTCCCGAACAGCTTGCTTCAATGCGGTCACAACTTCCGGTTCATCCGGATCAATCAAATCGTCATTGAACAGTGGAAGTTCGATGGAGACGACTTCAATGTCGAAATCCTCTTGAGCCAGTTCAATGATCGAATGCAAAAGAGCAGTATTGAAAGATTTCTTGCGAAGACTTCCTGACATAGCGATTAATTTATACGTTTCCATGTTCTACCTCCCGCATCCATTCGTTCACGATTTTCGCTTCTTCTTCAGGGGCTTCCATCATCCCCATATGACTGAACGGAACGATTGCTTTCGTATGTCGTGACGCACCTAAAAACGCCCGCTCCTCATTCATATTCGGGTCTTTTGAGCCGTAAATGAATAGGCCGGGGAGGTCAGTCGTTTCGACGGTGTCCACTTCGTCTTCACGATCGCGGATTGCCTGTTGCGCGTTCACGATTCCCTCGACCGTCATTTCATATCCGATTGCGATCGCTTGTTGGATGAGCGCCGGGTCGGAATCGCTTGAGAAGACATTTGGAATCATTCCGTCAATAAACGGCTCGATCCCTTCTTCGATGACTTGATTGATGGCACCGTTTCGCTTTTCCCGCGCCGCTTCTGTATCAGCGGCCGCCGTCGAGTGAATCAATCCAAATCCCGATATTTCTGTTCCATAGCGACGCACGAGGTTAGTCGTCACATAGCCTCCGAAAGAATGCCCACATACGAGCGGACGGACAAGACCCCGAAGACGAATTTCTCCGATGACCCAGTCCGCAAATTGATCCATCGTTTCTGGTCCCACGTCCGTCCCGGCATGACCAGGTAATGTGAGCGCGTGAACTTCGGCATTCAATAACGGTTCCAACTGTTCAAAGTACTTTGGAGAACCACACAGCCCATGTAGCAATACGAGTGCTTTCATATCATCGAGTGCTCCTTTTCTTCCCATTCTGTTTTGAGTAGCCGATACATCGTCAAATCCATGAATCGGCCATGGCTATATGCATAATCTTGTAGAAGTCCTTCTTCAATAAATCCCAATTTTTGAACGAGTCGATTCGACCCTTCATTCCCTGGTGCGACCAACGCAGAGATTCGATGAAACTTGAATTCTTCAAAACCGTATTGGATGACAGCTGAAGCAGCTTCGAAAGCCACCCCTTGTCTCCAATAGTGAGGGGAAACCTCAAACCCGATTTCGGCGCGATAATATTGGGGCGTCCAATTATGAAATCCAATCGTTCCGACCAATTCGTTCGTCATCCGATCGCATATCGCCCAACGAATGGCCTTCCCTTGCTGAAATTGATCCTTAAAGTAAGCGATCACGTTCTTCGCCTCATAGACGGCAAGCAACGGGTCCGACCCATAATATCGCATCACTTCCTCAGTGGATAAAATGGTATAAAGTGCTCTAGCATCACGCGGTTCTAGCTCTCGCAGGATAAACCGGGGCGTAGCGAGCTCAGGAAAACTCCGTTTTAATCCCCACATGTGGAACCCGCCTTTCCTATTCGTTTCCTCAATTATACTTCTATTTTCCCAAATGTATCGAACTCAACCCTCTCGTACCGTCTCAAGATGGCAGAAAACACGTGTTTTTGCTACTATAATCGTAGTATGTCAAACTGAGGGGATACCATATGTCAAAACAACTCTTTTATTTGAAGCAAGACCGGGACGTCCAACGCTTCACACTGCATGGTGTGACGTTGGCGGATGTAACAGAAGCGCTTTCCGTGACGAGACCGATGATTATTTGTCGAACGGACATCAAAGGGATGAGACAATCCTCGAGGTCGCGTTTCCGTTATATTGAAGCGCACGAACTATCTTCGTTCTCGTCTAAGTATTTGAATAACCAAACAACGTTTACGGCGATCGATTTTCCGGACTACAATACGCTCGAAACTCTGTCCGATCATGAAATTGCAGAAATCTTGTTTTTAAGTCATATGGAACGCGGAATCAAGAAGCCGTTCTTGGATTCGCTCGATAATGAGATTGTGTTCTTCAATGAAGCAAACGATCGACATAGCAGTCTTTATATTCGCGATTGGTCGACAATCAATCATTTCGTCCAAAACATGTTGCAAAGTAAACTCGATCGTGACATTCGTAACATCAGTTTTGTTCCGATTCCACTTCCCGTCATCGATGAATTACTCGATTTGGCACCTCAAGGTCTGATCATCGATTTCGATCATACGAAACGCAGTTTGTTCAATCGACAAATCGTCATCTCATTCTATGTAGCGGGCCGTTATGAAGACATGTCTGTTCTTGAAGAAGACTTCGATGCGAAGAAAGAATCCATCGCCTTAATAGGGCAATTGTTGTACCGTCGTCGTACATGGCAGATTGAACGATTATAAGGTCATACATGTAATGAATAGTTGTGAACCTCTGGAAACGAGGTTCTTTTTTGTTATTTTCAGACCGATTGTTTCAACCTTCTTCCCATACCAGACAGGGTTGAACGCTATTCTTAAAAATTGATAACAAATTGTCTTAATTTTTTGTTAAATTAACACTTTTCTTTTTCGAACGAGGCGTTATACTAGGAATAACCTTCTGGAGGAATGGAAGGCAATATAGAGAAAGCGAGGTGAAAATCTATTCATCACGCGATGGATAGATACACGAAATGGAACAACTGAAAGTACAAGGAGTCTCATCGTTCACCAAGTTTGCGACGAATGGAAAAATGCTGAAACTTAAAGATGCTCACGCAGGGGAACAACGCATTTCACTACAGGATGCGACGGATATTCAAGTCTCTCTGCTCGACGAAGACCATTCGCGCTTCACTATATTTGGTCACGCTCACCCTCTTGTGGAGCTGACCCTTCCTCACAACTCTTGTGAAGTCCTCTATGCTTGGTTACTACACAAGATGAAACGACAAAAAATCAAACTCGCTTCAAACGCTTAAACAAAACAAGGTCTGCTCTCCAAGTGGGAGGCAGACCTTGTTGTTTTGACTAAAGTCATGTTATTCCTTCGTCTCTTCCAATGATGAATTCGCCGTGACCGGGTTTCTGCGATAAATCGTCACGCCACCGTGCTTGGCCTCTCCTACTACTTGAAAGAGCCAACCTTTCTCAATCAAAATGGTTCGAACGGATAAAAAATCTTCGCGCGGCACGTTCACTTCATCCACTTGTTCGTCCAATAATTGCTGAAATGTCATTTCCCAATCAGTCATGTTGATTCTCCTTACGTAAGTCTTCATCATGCATCCATTCAAATAGGCGACGTCCGGATTCTAAGCGATCCGTCTTGTCTAACAATGCTGTCGGGACAATCCGCGTCGCATCGATCGACTCATCTCCGGCAAAAACGACTGGTTCATTCGTCATCTGTTCAATATATTGAAGTGCGAATAATAAAATCGATTTTTCTGTATCCAATCCACTTTCCCGTAGCACAACATCAAACGACTCATCTCGTTTATTGTCCACTAGTAACGTCCGTCCCCCGTCGAGGAGAGCCAATGATGGCACAGCATCGACATGAAATACTTCATATGCGCGATAGGTCTGCTCATCACACAGTAAAAGGGGAACAAAGCGACGTCGGCTCGTCCATTTTTTTAACTGAAACAAAATTTTCATCGAGGTGAACCACGTTGCCCCATCTCGATCTTTTTCCACTAAAATTGTGGGAACTGATGCCTCATCCGCTTCTTTTTTTTGAACGAATAACCATTTTTCTACATCTACCACGACGATCAAATCGTTTTCCTCCTTATGATCCATTCAGATAATGCAATCATCGTCAACGCAACGAGCCAACCGCCGAGCACGTCACTGAAGTAATGGACGTTCAAGATGACACGGCTGAGCGAAACCGCAAGGACGAGGCACAAGAGAATGAAGATGACGACTTTCGACTGTTTCTTTCGATACAGTACATAAGCTGTCAATCCATATAGGGCAAGCGACCCTGAGGCGTGTCCACTCGGAAAACTGTATGTCGTTGCATCGAGGGACGCATCAATGAGCGGTCGGTCGATTCCGTAGACGAGCTTTAGCACCTGGGTAAACAGAAGTGTCCCGATTCCGACGAGCGCTAGTCGCCACGCTTCGATACGGTCCCCGCGCCAATACCAAAACAACAACCCTAATATGGAGAGCCCCACAATGACCTGTGCACTCCCGAGTTCTGTCACGTAGGCAAACACTCGATCCGGTAACGGTTGTAACCATTCATATACGAATGTGTTCATTGGATCGACCGCCCCTAAAACGACAAACACCGACACGATCACATAAGCGACCGTCCCGGTGATGACCACCATTTGCGGTGTCCACTTCATCAATACAACCCTTTTCTTTCACGCATCTCTTCTTCTCCGAAATCGACCATATCTCGCAATCGGTGCGCTAATCGTCCTGAAGCGTTGGCAGCGATGGCACCGACGAGATCGTCCATGAACGTATGCACTTGCCCATCATCCATCTTCGTGTCGAGTTGTTTGATGATACCGATTTTTGCCTTGTCTAAGTATCCGAAAGTCGTAACGGCAATCGAACCATATGTGTTGACGGCACCGATCGCAATCGTCTCGTCCACTCCAAATAAACCTTCGTCTGAGGCGATAATCGACAGAAGCGGTTCAGATAATTGGCCTTTTTCAGCCAACATGTCGAGCTCTGAACCAACAAGAATCGCATGTTGTAGTTCACGTTTGTCAAGAACCGCCTCGACAGAATCCATACAATCTTTTAAAGAAAGATGCGGCGAGTAAGGTGCCTGCATCTGGTATACGATTTCAGCAATCGATTCAATCGTGACCCCGCGTTCGAGCAAACGAGCACGAGCCGCTTCTCGGACGTCACGTGAGTGTGGTACGTGTTTCATAATAGGCGCAGGATCGAAATCCCGCTTCACATCCCTTCGTTCAGAGAGTCATCGTCTCTCTATATGATATAACCATTATACTGAAAAATTGAAAAAAGACGAACCCTGCTTTGACTTCCCACATTAAATCGGTCATCATTAACATGTAGGTTAAACGATCAAAGGGGGAAGAGGAATGAAGATTGGGGTAGTCTTATTTCCGTCTAAACAAGTGCAAGATTTTGCGAACTCTTATCGAAAACGCTATGACACAAAATATGCGTTGATTTCACCTCACGTGACCATTAAAGAACGGACAGAGGTGTCAGAAGAAGACTTACCGAAAGTACTCGAGTACTTGCAACAAGTTGCGGATTCGACTAAACCGATTCAGTTAAAAGTCGATGGCGTTCGGTCTTTCGCACCAACGAACAATGTCTTGTACTTAAAAGTGTTGCCGACACGTGATCTGTCGACTCTTCAGCAACGATTGCATGAAGATGTGCTCAGCCAAGCACCGAAATATGAATTCTTGCCGCACATCACGATTGGTCAAGATTTGACCGATGCCGAGCTGTTCGACGTCCTCGAACGTATGCGTATGGAGCAGGTTCATTTCGAAGAGACGATCACTCGGATGGCCGTCATGTATGAACTCGAAAATGAAACATGGAACGTCTATGAGACGTTCCGTTTCCGAGGCTAACCTTATATGCTCCGGTCGACATAGCGACCGGGGTTTTTTTCTTGCTCTTCTTCAAGCCATTCTTCACGTCGAGGTCGGATTCGTTGGACACGTTTGATTCGTGTCACCGGTTCGATGCTCGCTCGACCTGATGGCTGGACTTGTCGGTTGACGTATTGTACGACAGTAAAATCAATCTGATAAGGACCCATGATCTGACCTCCTTCATAGGTCCTTACCCGATTTATTCACGAGGTAATACAAAAATGGCGCATCACTGCGCCATTCCCCAAACTTATAAAATATGGTATCCGCTATCTACATGAATGACTTCTCCGGTCACGCCGCTTCCCATTCCCGAGAGGAGGAAGAGACCTGTCGAAGCCACTTCTTCTGCCGAAACATTTCGACGCAACGGCGCCTTCTGTTCAAGTTCAGAAAGAATACTGTTGAAATCGCCGACCCCTTTGGCTGACAATGTACGAATCGGACCAGCTGAAATGGCGTTGACACGCACACCGTGGGGACCGTATTCGTTCGCCAAATACTTGACGCTCGAATCAAGGGCCGCTTTGGCGACACCCATCAAGTTGTAGTTCGGAACAACACGCTCGCCGCCGAGGTACGTGAGCGTGATGACGGAGGCGTCTTGTGCGAAGTAAGGCTTCGCCGCTTTCACGACTGCCGTCAAACTATATGCTGAGATGTCTAACGCCTGTGCGAACTGACCACGTGTCATTTCTGAGAATTCACCGCGCAATGCTTCTTTGTCAGCAAACGCGATCGAATGCGCGATTCCTTGAATCTCGCCCGCTTGTTCGTGAATCGAACAGAATGTTGAATCAATTGCTTCGTCATTCGTCACATCACACTCAAGTAGGATCGCTTCTTGCTTCAACTCACTTGCGAGTGACTCGAGACCTGATTTGAATCGTTCTGCCGCATACGTTAACACGAGCTTCGCCCCTGCCTCATCAAGCGATTTGGCAATGGCCCATGCAATCGAGCGCTTGTTGGCAATCCCCATGACGACGTACGTTTTATTCGTTAATGTTGGAAAAATTGACATCATAAACTCCCCTTTTTAGTACCTGGTTATAATATCTGTTATCAGATTACAGAAAGGTTTCTGTTTTGTCAACCGACTCGTTACGTATTGCGATTTTTTTAAGTTGCGGTAAGATAAAATACGTATAGAAAGGGTGATTCGACTCCATTATGAACCGTATACAATCATATTTTAAAAGTTTAGATACGACACTGTTGACCATCGTCTTCCTATTGATGATTATCAGTCTCGGTGCAATCTATACCGCTCAACCGATGTTGCCAACGCGACTTCAACATATCAACTTCGCTCTTGAACAAGGCATTCGTTATGTCATCGGCTTTTTTGCGATGTTCGCGATCATGACGATCGAATATGAGCAACTCCGGAAAATCCATTGGTACTTATACGCATTCGGTCTACTTCTGCTCGTCGGTCTGATTCCGCTTCGTGACACGTCGCTCGTACCGAACATCAATGGGGCATATGGATGGTATAACGTGCCTGGATTCAGTTTCCAGCCGGCCGAATTCATGAAGCTCTTTTTATTGATTTCCATGTCGACTATCGTCTACGAGCACAATAAACGTTATGGCTCGTCACAACTCGATACGTGGCTCCTCGTGAAATTGGTATTAGTGGCCATCCCGCCGCTCGGTCTGATTGTGACACAACCGGACTTAGGGACCGGGCTCGTCTTGATGACGATGCTCGGCGCCATCATCATCGTCTCGGGAATCGGTTGGAAGTGGCTTCTCGGTCTCTTCAGCGCCGCGGCTTTGACCATCGGCACGTTCATGTATCTGTTCTTTGCCCATTTCGAAGTCTTGCAAGCGTTCGTACCTGGACACGCGCTCAACCGCTTCCAAGCCTGGATATATCCATACGAATATTCAGATGACTTGGCATTCCAATTGATCAAATCACTACAGGCGATTGGTTCTGGACAGATGTTCGGGGCGGGATACGGTCAAGGACTCGTCTATTTACCGGAATCTCACACGGACTTCATATTTGCCGTTATCGCAGAACACTATGGGTTCATCGGCGCAGCTCTCGTGATCATCGTCTTCTTCCTATTCCTCTATCGGATGATTCACATTGCATTAGAGTCTAGTAGCGCGTTCGGAAGTTATATCGTCACCGGCGTCATCGCCATGTTCACGTTCCAGGTGTTCCAAAACATCGGTATGACGATCGGTGTCTTGCCAATCACCGGACTCACCCTTCCGTTCGTCAGTTACGGGGGGACAGGGATCATCATGAACATGATCGCCATCGGTCTCGTCATGAACGTGGCCTCTAAATCAAAAACCTATATGTTTGATGATGATTGACAAAATCCCTCAAGGTCTAACCTTGAGGGATTTCTTTATATAGTTCGAAAATCTTCCGGAATCGGCGCCTCAATCTGAATCGTATCTCCTGTCATCGGGTGAATGAATCGCGCAGACGCGCTGTGAAGGGCGTGACGGGGCATACGAGCTGTCCCCCCATACATGGAGTCCCCAATGAGCGGATGACCGATATGGCGCAAATGCACGCGAATCTGATGGGTCCGTCCCGTCTCGAGTCGAATCGTCAATAACGAGCCGCTCCCAAACGGCTGACATGCGAGGATGTGCGTGATTGCGCGTTGTCCCTCAGTTGTCACGACTCGCTCCATAATCGAGTTCTCGGCACGCCCGATCGGTACATCAATCGTTTGTGGCGTCACTTCTTTTTCGACCAATGCCTTATACGTACGCATCAATCCATTCGCTTTCTGAAGTTCGCTGAATCGATGATGGATGAATCCGTACTTTGCAAATAAGACGACACCGCTCGTGTCACGATCGAGTCGATTGATCACATGAATCGCAGATGACAGACCGATGCGTTGATAATAGCCAAGTACAGCGTTCGCAAGTGTATCGGTCGGATGTAGTCGTGATGGGATCGTGGCAATCCCTGCCGGTTTATCGACCGCCAACAGCGTATCGTCTTCATACAGAATTCGAATCGGTCTTTCCGAAGCGACCATGTCGAGTGATGGGGATTCGGGCGGGAATCGGACGATTACTTCATCTCCTGGTTCGAGTTCATGCCTTACGGTGCGGTGCATGCCATTCACTTCAATATCGCCTTCATGCTTCACGAGCGTGAGCATCTTTCGAGAAATGCCCATATCTTGCATTAAAAAGTCGCGAAGTGGGATGGCTTTCTCCACAACGCGACGAATCGTAAACCCTTGCATTCGTTACTTTCCTTCCTCGATGAACGATTCGCGAACTCGGCGCCAGAATGGGAAGGGCCGGAAACGAGCGAACGTCACTTTTTCTTTTGCGACCGCGCATCGAATCGAGACGACATCCGACCAGGACAACGCTTCCTGATGGTCAAACGCCAATTCAAATTCGGTTTTCGTGTGCGGCTTGATTTTCACTTGATGGTGTTTTGGTAAGAGAAGCGGTGCGCCAATCGTTCGATACACTAGGTTGTTGATCGAAGCCATCTCGGTCACTTGAATGGCTTCGATCGATGGGTGAACGATCGCTCCGCCGAGTGCCTTATTATAGGCGGTCGAACCCGATGGTGTCGAAATACATAACCCATCTCCACGGAACGTTTCAAAGTAATCGTCTCGAATCGATAAATCACAGACGAGCGTTCGCTTGTAGTTCTTAATCGTACAGTCATTCATCGCCAATCGACGATCGGTCTCTCCGTTCTCATAGTCAATGAGCACTTCAACGAGCGGATAGGAGACTGGCTCGAACGATTCACTCGTGATCATCTCAGTCAGTTCATCCAACTCATCCGGCTGCCAATCGGCATAAAAGCCGAGATGCCCGGTATGAATCCCGACAAGGAGCGTTTCATCGAGTCGATCGATGTATTTATGAAACGCCTGTAACATCGTCCCGTCCCCTCCGACCGATACTACGATTCGGGGCTCTTCCGATAATGTATGTCCGGCGGCTTGAAGTTTTTCAGTCAGTTCCTGGGCGATTTCCGCTGATCGCGTATCTCCCCTCGATACAATCGCAAACTGCATATCGGTTTCCCCCTAGTCTTCATCCGTTTTCACGTTCATCTCTTTATCCCGAAACACTTGCTGGGCGTCCTGAATTTCAACGCGGAGTTGGCTCATCTCGGCATCGAGTAAAAAGGCCGCCTCGGCTGCGCGTCTCAATCGTTCCTGCACTTCAAGAGGCATGTCGCCATCATATTTATAATTCAATGAATGCTCGATCGTGGCCCAGAAATTCATCGCAAGCGTGCGGATTTGCACTTCCACGAGCGTCGGGATTTCACCGTGAATCGTTTGGACCGGGTACTCGATGATGACATGATACGATCGATAACCCGAATCTTTCTGATGGGTAATATAATTCCGTTCTTCCACTATTTTAAAATCTGTTCGACGATGTAGCAAATCCAAGACGTGAACGATATCATCGACAAATTGGCACATGATTCGTAATCCCGCTATATCTTGCATATCCGTCGCCAATTCATGGTCAGCGATATTCTTTCGTTTCGCTTTCTCAAGAATGCTCCCGACCGGCTTCACTCGACCTGTGACAAATTCAATCGGAGAATGGTCATTTTGGGATTTGAACTGCTTACGAACGGCTTTCAATTTGACTTTCAACTCGTCTACCGCAATTTGATACGGCACTAAAAACTGATCCCAGTTCATTGATTGCATACGCTGTCACCACTTTCGTTCTTTTCCGGAAAAAACGCGTCCTTTCCGTATGTATCCGTTTGTATGGTATCATAAACGAACAATTGTTCATAGAATGGAGCGATGATTCATGACCCAAGAAGTGGAAATTGAATTTAAATCAATGTTGACGAAAGACGAGTATGAGACACTCCTACGTGCCTATCAGCTTGATGACCAGGTTCGTTGGCAAGCGAATGACTATTTCGACACTCCTACCTTTCAGCTAAAAGCGAACGGGGCGGCTCTTCGGATTCGCGAGAAGAAACAAGGTCAAGTGCTGACGTTGAAGCAACCAAACGAGGTCGGATTGCTTGAGACACATGCCACTATTACAGAAGATGAGGCTGAGGATCTGTTTAAGTACGGAATCATCCATGACGAGCAAATGAAGCAGGCACTGGCCCCGTTCCAGCTGAATGCACCGCTCGAACATCTCGGTCGACTCGAGACAAATCGGGCAGAGTTACAGATAGAAGACGGTCTACTCGTTTTGGACGAAAGCCATTATTTGGAGACGAGCGACTACGAAATAGAATTTGAAGTGACGAATGAAGAAGAGGGAAAACGTGCGTTCGAAGGACTGCTTGCAAAACACGGTCTCCCCTATCGTCCCGCCAAAAATAAAATCGTCCGATTCATGGAATTAAAAATGAGTCGGTTGGAAGGTTGAGCAGATACATTGCCAACCTTTTTTTTTCGTTGCTACAATGAGTTTACAAAGTTAAATGAGTTTTTTAACGAGAGGAGGCGACACAAATGGAACTTGAACAATGTAATGGGTCATCCTGTTCACTGGAAGAAACTCCTATTCAAGTAACGTATAAGCCATTGGAGTTATTCTATTTCATGGACATCTCAAGTCCAGAGAACTTTCATGTGATGACACTAATCAAAAAGTTAGAGATTGAATACGAACATGTGATTCGTTTTCGAATGGTCTCTACCGTTCCTAGCTGTGTTGGCGGATGTCAGGAAGAAGTTCGCCTTCTCACCATGATCAAAGCGCTGGAATTACAAGGGAAACGTCATGCGATGCGCTTCTTGCGTCATTTGCATGTGAATGATCTATTCTCTGGTGAACAACTTGGTTCAATCGATTTATGGGAAATTGCACGTTCTTTCGAAGAGTATGGCCTTGATTTAAGTGAACTTGAAGCCGATCTTCAATCGAACCAGCTCTTGAATGCATTAGCTGTCGACCATCAAGTGTTGAAAGATTGGGAGATTGAGTCATTGCCCGCACTCACGTTCGTGACGCGCGATGAAGCATTGAAGATTGAAGGGGTATATCCGTACGATGTCTATCAATCGGTCATGACTGAATTGTTAGGTTATGCACCGAGCCGTACGACCAATTGGGATGTAGCCAAAGTGTTGGCACGCTATGATGCTTCGACCATCACAGAGCTATCGTACATTCTAGACATGGAGAAGACAGTGATTGAACGCGAATTGAAGAAGCTCTCCCTGCAACAGCGTTGCCGTCCTGTGCCAGGATGTAGCGGTGAAGCGTGGGCTCAAACGAAATAAAAAAGAACCCCATGGCCGGGGAGCCATGGGGTTTTTGACGTCTCAAGCGGGGACAAGAGACATCGAACCTTGAGGCCCGGGGAAGGCCTACAAGATGGGAGAAAGTTTACGGTCAATAAAGGGGTTTGTGATTGATTTCACACTTATAATATACCTAGAACAGAATCACCTGACAACCTCTTTGTGCACATTGTCACATATTGTTCAAGAGAACAATAATGATTCCATTTCATCAAGAACTGCCTCGAACTGATCGAGCGCCTTCAATACCGGCTCCTTCGTCGTCATATCGACACCAGCCGCCTTCAGCACCTCAATCGGATAGTCACTAGAACCCGCCTTCAAGAAGTTATCGATATAACGACGTACGGCTGGCTCCCCTTCTTCCATGATCTGTTGTGACAGTGCAGCAGATGCCGAAATCCCTGTCGCATATTGATAGACGTAGTAGTTGTAATAGAAGTGTGGGATGCGCGCCCACTCATATGAAATCTCTTCATCGATGACAATCTCGTCTCCGAAATAGCGTTTGTTCAACTCGAGGTACGTTTCATTTAAGTACTCCGGAGTGAGCGATACGCCTTCTTGAGCAGCTTGATGAATCATGTGTTCGAATTCAGCGAACATCGTTTGACGGAACAATGTTCCACGGAACGTTTCAAGCTGATTGTTCAGCAAGTAGAGACGCTCCTCTTTCGCTGTTCTCGTTTTCAACAAATGGTCATTCAACAAAGCTTCGTTCGTCGTCGACGCCACTTCTGCAACGAAGATTGAGTAATCGCCATATGGATATGGTTGCGATGTGCGTGTGTAATGACTATGCACAGAGTGTCCGAACTCGTGTGCGAGCGTGAACAAGTTATTGACGTTATCTTGCCAGTTCATGAGGATGAACGGTTGCGTATCGTACGCTCCCGAGGAGTAAGCACCGCTACGCTTACCACGCGTCTCTCGCACATCGACCCAACGCGACTCGAGACCGTCTTTGACAATTTGGACGTACTCTTCTCCGAGTGGTGCCAAACCATCTACCATCCATTGTTTCGCTTCCTCGTATGACACTTTCATCTCGACATCTTTGACGAGCGGTGTGTAGAGGTCATACATATGCAACTCATCTAAGCCGAGCGCTCGCTTACGTAACGCGACATAACGATGTAACAAGTCGAGTCGTTCGTTCACTGCTTCTACAAGGCCGTCGTATACAGACTCCGGAATCGCATTATGGTGGAGTGCGGACTGTCTTGCACTTTCAAATTTACGCACAGTCGCATAGAAGTTATCTTTCTTCACACTTCCTGACAATGTCGAGGAGAACGTATTCAAATATTGCGCGTACGTCCCGTACATCGCTTTAAATGCCCCTTCGCGGACGCTTCGGTCAGCCGATTCAAGGAACGTGATATATCGACCGTGCGTCAACTCGACTTCTTCCCCTTTTTCATTTTTCACTTTCGGGAATTTCAAGTCCGCGTTGTTGAGCATACCGAACGTCGAGCTCGATTGACCGAGCACATCTCCCGCTTGTGCCAAAATGGCTTCTTCTGCCTCTGTCAATACGTGCGGACGCTCAAGTGCCAACTCATCGAATGCATGACGATAAACGCGAAGTGACTCATTCTCCTCCATGAAGGCTTCAATCTGATTCTCATCAATCGAAAGCAACTCAGGTGTCATAAATGCGAGTTGCGCTGAAACTTGAGAAGCAAGTGAGCCGGCACGATCATTCAATGCTTGATAATGGCTATTCGCCGTATCTTCGTCATAGCGCATATGCGCATACGTATATAGCTTATGTAACTGACGTGAGAGATCGTCCCGAAGTTGCAACGCTTCGTATAACGTCTCCGCCGACTCCCCAAGGCGTCCTTTAAATCCAATCAATTCCGGTACTTTCTCTTTTAACGCTTGAAAATCCGATTCCCAAGCCTCGTCATTGCTGTAGACGGTCTCTAAGTTCCACGTTTCTTCCACTGGAACTTGTTGTCTAGTCAATACCTCTGACATACGTCCACTTCCTTTTCGATGATTTAGTCGATTGTAAGATCAATCGCTGAAGTCCTTGAAACAAACGTGTATCGTGATGTCTGGCCTCCTCGTAATGCTTCGGATGCGGCCATGACCTGACATCACAGGATAGACGACTCGCATTCAAGAGTTGTTTCCATTGTACATGAAATGACTGGGAAAAGTCGCTTGTCGGTGTCACCCCAAATTGTCGACACGTTTTTTGAATACTCCATTCCACGGAATCGTGAGGTGACTCGTAGCGATTCAAATAAAGAACGGTTTGAAAATCAATCGGATGCACACGAATTCCCCAAAGCGATGATAGCGGAAGGTAACAGGCGGTCGGTAATAATGCGGGTAACAGACCAAGTGGATAGAGCCGATTCAATATGAGCCGTCGATTTAACGGAGATGGGTAAAGAGGCGACATCCGTTTACGACGAATCATCTCTGTCCATTCAAAAGCATCGAACCGGTAGTAAGCTTCGTACGGTGACGTGTTCACGGATGATGAGATTTCCCAGCTTCCGATTCCGTACTTAATCGAAATCGGAAATCCATTGAAGCGTAACAATCTCCCATTTCTCACCGTCAACAACCGATGTCTCTGAAACATTTCTAGACGCATCCATGGTTTAAACGATTGATTGCTTCTCAAATCGAGACCGCTCGCAATCCAAATGACATCAAGCCCCGCTCGTCGATAATCAATCGTTCGCTCGGCGTATTCTTCCGGTCGCAAGGGAGATGCCTGAATTTCGAACACGGTGTGCTGCCCGTCCATGTTCGTGAGGATGTCAGCCCGACGATTCTTAATCGTCACTTCTTGCTCGACTGGATACCCTTTCTCTTGAAGCCACTGGCACACCGCCCATTTATCCTGATGGTGCGTGACCGATTCAGCCCTCCCACAGGTGTGGATATGCGCAAAATGTAGCCGTCGCTTCACACCTTGCTTCACAATCAATACTTCCTGACAAGTCGGACATCGAAAAGGAGCAAGTTGCTCTGCTTGCATCCGATTTAATGTAAAGGAATCAATGATATCCCCTTCCCGATCGATTGCAAACCGCATCTTGCTCCCTCCTCATAGCAATGGTGAAAACATTCTGGCTAATGATTCAACGAGTTTGATAAAGAATGACCGTTTCGCGAACTCTTCTAATACGAGTTCGTGAGACCCTTCGAAATCATCATATAAGTCTTGTTTCAGTTGATGGACTGAGTTCGTGTTATAGAGGAGCGCATTGACCTCGAAGTTCAAATGAAAGCTCCGAAAATCCATATTCGCCGTCCCAATCGTGGCTAATCCATCATCCACCACGATGACTTTTGAATGCATGAATCCCTTCTCATATAGATAGATCTTTACCCCGGCGAGTAACAGTTCTTCGTAATAGGACCGACTCGCGTAGAACACGATTTTATGGTCGGGATAACTCGGTAAGACGATGCGGACATCAATTCCTGATAATGATGCCGTCTTTAAGGCACTCATAATGTCCTCATCCGGAATCAAGTAAGGTGACGAAATGTAGACAGATTTCTTCGCAGCATTGATGAGTGAAAAGTAAATGGACTTCATCGTCTCATACGGTTCATCCGGTCCACTCGCAACGATTTGGACACCTCCGCTCGCACTTCTTACCGTTTCAAGCGGCTCTAGATAGAACGGTGTGAACAGGCGTTCCCCGGTCATGTAATACCAATCTTGCAAGAAAATCAATTGTAGTTCAGATACCCCTTCTCCTCTGACATACAGATGGGTGTCGCGCCAAAACCCGAACTTAGAGTGCTCACCCAAGTACTCATCCCCTACATTCAAGCCACCTGTGAATGCCTCCGTACCATCGATGACCACGATTTTCCGATGGTTGCGATAGTTCGTCTTACTTGAAACGAGTGGCAATACAACTGGAAAGAATGCATGGACTTGGACACCGGCTTGCTTCATCTCTTCAAAGAACGTGCCGCTCGTATGAATGGACCCGACGGCATCATACAAAAATCGGACTTCGACCCCCGCCTTCGCTTTTTCGATCAAGATTCGCTGTATTTCCCGAGAAATACGATCTTCCCGGAAAATATAATACTCTAGATGGATGTGTCGGGACGCTCCTTTCAGAGCCGGCAATAACTTCGAAAATTTTTCACGGCCGTTCGTCAAGATTTGCGTATACGTATTCGATGAGACCGGTAGCTGGTTCAACGAAGAAGTCAAATGCATCAGCTTCTCGTAATCGTCGTGGGCGAACATGAGGGACGGCGATAACGTCATCGCTTTCTGACGATAGGCCAAGTACGTCTCTTCATCAAGCATCGCTTTTTCTTTGAACATTCGTTTACGGCGATAGTTCTGACCGAATACAAAGTATGCGAATAATCCGATGACCGGAAAACCAATCATGACAATTGCCCAAATGAGCGTACGTTGTGGATTTCGATTTTCAAGTAAGATGACGAGCAATATGCTGAACGTTGTCAAAAAGACGAGAATCGAGAACAATCCGATTACTTGTGAGCTCCAGTAATACGATAATATCGCAATGAGTCCTGCGAGCAAAATGAGGGAAAAGAGTACTTGTATGCGTCGCAACATATTATAAGCTGACCTCGTTTCTGTCATGTATTATCATTAATTATACATCGTAACGTCATCTTTTTGAGGGGAGCGAATGAATTATGGGGACTTTTCTGATCACAGGTGCGACAAGTGGGATTGGTCGCGCCGTCGCTTTGCAGTTGACTGGTAAGGGGCACCGTGTCATCGGGATCGGTCGGGACGAAACAAGAGGTGCCGCCCTTGAGTCTGATTCAAATGGACAAGCCATATTTATTCGATGTGACCTTGCTTCGATAGAGGACATCGACCATCTTTTCTCTCAATTGAAAGAACAAGGTGTGACCTTGAACGGATTATTCAATAACGCTGCTACTTTTGGTAGACCGGGCACACCTGAACGTTTGACACATGAGTCGTATAACGAGGTATTCGATGTCAACTTGTATGCGCTGAACACCGTCACACAACGTGCCATTCCCCTATTTGACCAAGGAGCGAGTGTCGTCAACAATGCTGCCATCGTTGGGCACGTCAAGTTCCCTCCGATGCTCGCGCACTATGCCGCTTCAAAGGCGGCCGTAATAGCCTTAACTAAAACGTTCGCACACCGAATGAAAGGAAAAGTAAGATTCAATGCCGTTTGTTTTGGACCGATTGACACACCGCTCAGTCACAAGCTATATGGGGGTGAAGCAAAGTTCAAAGAGGCGATGACCCACCATTTCCGGGGACATGCCGCACATCCTGAAGAAGTGGCGCCGGTCGTAGAATTTTTATTGACTGATGCTTCAACTTACATTAACGGCCAAGCCATCACAGTCGATGGCGGATATACATTGTCTTGAACAGAGACCACCTCTTCTTTAGAACAGGTGGTCTCTACTCATGTCGTCATCTTTTTAGCCCGATTCATTTTATTGCGCAAATAGTTCTGTTCTTTCGCATGAAGACGATCCCAATCAATCACATCCGCAAAATATTGAATCATGTCCTCAAATGTCGAATCGAGTGTTTCATGTGCTTGGAGGCGCGCCATTCGAATCGCCTCGAACACGGACCCCATCACAAAGATATCTCGGCTCGCATAAGTCTGCATCGGCGATAGCGATTCAAATAGAATCGTCTCAAGCGTTTTTCGTTTCACATGCCAGTCAGACTTCCCGTTCGAATACAAAAAATCACCATCTGGTAATTCACAAAGTTCTCTTAAAATATCCCCGATGTAATGAATCGCATGAATTGCGGTGTTCGGATCATTGATTCCTGGAGAGATTCCTCTTAGCGCAATCTCACTCAATTTTTCAATCGCAAATGACGGGTCTTGCATCGAAGAACGCACTTCCCCAATCTCAAATAACTCGATATCCGGTGCGTCCTCGCCTTTCCAAAACCCGAGTAAATCACCTTTGGCAACGAAATCCCCGACGGCTACGACGGACTCAAAGTCCGTTTCATGATCTCCTTGTTTCTCTCTTAAAAACAATCGGATGTACCCCGTTTGCGGAGCTCGTACCGCTTGACCTTCCAATGAATGGACAGATCGAGGCAAGACGAGATGAACCTCATCCGACTCAATCGCATCTTTTTGCTCGCTGATGACGGAGAGCGCTTCTTTATGTAACGCGGATAATAGACGTTCCGCCTGAATCGAAACACTGATCGTCTGGATGAACTTGACGAATGCCCAAATCGAACCAATAACTAAGAGCACACTGATCCCGGACGACAACACGACGCCTTCATCTGCCGTACGGACGAGGAATAGGTTCGAAATTCCATAAACCGTCGTCATGATGAAAAGACCGAGCGTATGCTTGGCCGACGTGTTCGTCAAAAAGTTATTGATTGTCCGGGGAGAGAACTGAGAGGAATACGTTGTCAATACGACCAGAATCGTGGAAAAACTGAACGTCATCATCGTCATCAGGCTCGTAAATGTCGAAGACAACACAGACGCCGCTGAGTCCAGGTCTAAATAAATAAAGCCTGGTAATAAATCACGAAAGAAATCCCCAAACACTTGGGTTAATGCCGTTAATACGATGCCACCCGTTCCGTATAAAAATGGGACAAACCATGCACTGTCATCAAGTAGTAATCGAATTCGTCTCACCATACCAACACCTCTTTACCGTCGATTTGAAAAAATCGCCTGTCCAACTGAACAGGCGATGTGTCATTAGAAATAGTGACGCACTTTCGCAAAGACGTCGCCATCGAGAATGAGTTTTCCATACTCTTCAAGCATCGGTTGCGTCTGTGTGCTGAATGTTAAATATTCTGCTAAAAGACTGAGTGCATTCTCTTCGTCTTCCGGTTCCATTTCATCCGGGAAATCAATCCACAAGTAGTAACGGTCTTGATAATGGTATAGTTTCAAATCAAGATCGCTGAACATGTCTCCTGTACGTTTACTCAGCGAAATGATTGCCTCGAAATCATTTGTTTCCATCGCGAGTGGTGCCCAAGCATCTGCCTCGGCTTCAAGTTCATCCAACTCACTCAATTGGTCGAGTACCGATTGTTGATCCCGTGCCTCATCGATTGCTGATCGAAGAAGCGAACCGAGTTCAGAATCGTCTTCCGTGTCCATTACATTTTTCGCGATTGTCACAGTCACTTCTAGACCTTTTTCAAAAGCTTGTACTTGAATCCATAGTGGACCATCAAACGAGATGTCTTCACGTTCGTGAGCCTCGTCCATCATTTGCCAGAACAGCTGCTCGCCACGTTCTCGGTTGTACCAAATTTCATCACGAGCAAAACCACGTTTTTCGATATCCACGTATGTGATGAAAAATTTGACGGTATTATCATTGATGCGCTCAATTTTCACGATTGTCCACTCCCTTCTCACCTCACTCCCAATTCACATAAGGAGGAGAGGGGAAATTGTCTTGTTATCTTTGTACCCTTTTTAACATCGTTCAATCTAGATGAAGGGTTATAACTTTATTTTATAGGAAATAATCGATAATAAAAAGCACACTGCTTAAACAGTATGCTCTCATTCATTCACAAGTCGCTGGGCTTCCTGTAATTGGAACGTCCGAACTTTACGTGGCAAGAATCGACGAATCTCATCTTCGTTATATCCGACCTGTAAACGTTTCTCATCAATCAGAATCGGACGACGTAAAAGACCTGGATATTCTTGAATCAAATCGTAAAGCTGTTGAAGAGATAACGCATCAACAGACACATCGATTTTAGAAAAGACTTTCGAGCGAGTCGAAATGATTTCATCCGTCCCGTCTTCTGTCATACGTAAAATTTGTTTAATCTCATTCAATGAGAGCGGTTCTGAAAATATGTTTCGTTCTGTAAACGGGATATCATGTTCTTCGAGCCAAGCCCGTGCCTTTCGGCAAGATGTACAGCTTGGAGACGTATAAAGTGTGACCATTTTTCTTCCTCCCTGATCGAGTATGCGTCCATCTTTTTAAGTGACTCTATTTGTATACCCAAATTCGCATCCACTTAATTATAGTAATTCTTATTTATCAAAACTTCAATGATATTCTTTATCAATCAGATATGAAAAGAGGGCGCATTCGTTGAATGCGACCTTGAACGACCTAACTTAAGACGCAGGGATTCGAGAAACCGGTTGAGACACCGTCTCTTTCCCTGGCTTGACTTGTAAGTCTTTCAACTTTTTCTTCAATACTTCTTTCAAAAGTCTCTTTTTCTCTCGCAGAACTTTGTCACGTTCTTTCATGGCCTCTCACCCCCATACAGCGTAAGGAACCAACCGAGCATTACCGATTCTGAAAATCTTGAAGTTGCACTATATCTACATTTAAATTATAGCACACTCGTTTGTGAAATGTGAATCATTCTTATACATTCATCTCAAATTTAAACGGATATCGTTTGCAATGACTTGAAGAAACCTGTATAGTTTATAGAAATAACCTTTTTATTTTTAAGGAGGAGAGCGATTATGAGAATCACTTTAGAAACGATTATGAAACATCCGGTTACCCAAAAATATTTAACTCGATCTGGCTTAAAACATGCGGTCGACGTCTGTGAACGCGCTCTCGAAATGGCAACGAAACGTGGTCTTGATACAGATTTGGCGACGAAAGCTGCGCTTCTTCATGATATCGGACACTATGAATGGTATACAGAAGGTAAATGGAATTATGATTTGTATCGTCAGAACGATATCCATGCGATCAAGGGGGCCGAACGCGCCCACAAATTATTGATTCGTTTAGGGGAAGATCCAGCCCGAGCAAAAGAGATTTCTGTCATGATTCTCTTGCACACGGATTCCTACCTACCACCGAGTCGTATTCAACGAACTCCACTTCAACAGCTCGTCCATGACGCGGACACGTATGTGGAGCAGCCAGGCGGTCTTCATCATTACGAGACAATGGAAATTGAAGATGCGTTAGCTCGCGTCCGTCAAATCGACGCCATCGTGGAACGTCTTTCTAATTTACCACGCATCTCGAACGGATAATCAGTCACCTACTTTAATAGGTGATTTTTTTGTGCAAAAAAAATCCTGACTCAATAAATGAGTCAGGATTGATTTCGTTATACGAGTTGCGCTTTATACGCTTCGTACTCTTCGTCTGTGAGCGAGACATAGTGCCCCGGCTCAACTTCGCGAAGTGGCGGGATACTTGAATCTTCATCTGAACGTCCGACTGGACCTTTTGATGTTGACTCGTATACGATCCGCTTACGTGTACGTTCATGCTCCGGGTCCGGAAGCGGAATCGCTGAAAGGAGCGATTTCGTGTATGCATGAATTGGGTTCTCGTAAAGGCGATCTGCTGTCGCAAGCTCTACGAGGTGACCTTGATACATAACACCGATACGGTCAGAGATGTATTTAACCATCGACAAGTCGTGGGCGATGAACAAATACGTCAAATCGCGATCGCGTTGCAATTCTTTCATCAAGTTGACGACCTGCGCTTGAATTGAAACGTCAAGTGCTGAGATCGGCTCATCGGCGATGATGAAGTCCGGTTCAACCGCAAGAGCACGGGCAATCCCGATACGCTGACGCTGACCACCTGAGAATTCATGTGGATAACGGCTTGCGTGCTCTTTTGTCAAACCAACTGTTTCAAGAAGGTCATATACGCGATTCATGCGGTCTTCTTTCGTTTTCGCAAGACCATGAATATCGATTCCTTCTGCGATGATATCAGCGACCGTCATACGCGGATTGAGCGAGGCGTATGGATCTTGGAAAATCATCTGCATCGCACGGTTGAATTTCAACTTGTCTGCTTTTGATTTTTTATCGTGAACGTTTTCGCCTTTGAACACAACATCGCCATCCGTCGCATCGTAGAGACCGATAATTGTACGTCCTGTCGTTGACTTACCGCAACCAGACTCACCTACGAGCCCAAGCACTTCACCTTTGTAAATATCGAATGAGATTCCGTCGACCGCTTTGACAACACGGCCACGACCAATTTTAAAGTGCTGCTTCAGGTTTTTTACCTCGAGTAATTTCTCGCGTTCCATTATTCAGCACCACCTTTCGTAAACGATTTTGCGAACGCACTGTCTGGACGATATTTGAGAGCGAGTTCACGAATCGCACGTGGCGGATTAACCGCTGGTGCTTGTGGGTGTAACAACCAACTTGAAGCAAAGTGTGTATCACTTACTTGGAACATCGGTGGCTCTTTCTCAAAATCAATCTTCATCGCGTATGGATTACGCGGTGCGAACGCATCCCCTTTTGGAGGATCGAGCAAGTTCGGAGGCGTACCCGGGATTGCCGGTAACGCTTCATTGCGGTCATCCGTCGGACGTGGCATCGAACCGAGAAGTCCCCATGTGTATGGGTGACGTGGTTCGTAGAAAATTTCATCAACCGTTCCTTTTTCAACGAGACGTCCCGCATACATAACAGCTACACGGTCAGCCATGTTCGCAACAACGCCAAGGTCGTGCGTGATGAAGATAATCGCTGTGCCGGTCTTTTGCTGAATATCTTTTAACAGTTCAAGAATCTGCGCTTGAATCGTTACGTCGAGTGCTGTTGTCGGTTCATCGGCAATCAACACTTTTGGGTTACATGCGAGTGCGATCGCAATAACGATCCGTTGTCGCATCCCACCAGAAAGTTGGTGTGGATACTGTTTCAAGCGTGCTTCAGGGTTTGGAATCCCTACAAGTGTCAACAATTCGAGCGTACGTTTCTTCGCATCCTCACCCGTTAACCCTTGGTGCTGTTTCAACCCTTCTGCGATTTGCTTGTAAATCGTCATCGTCGGGTTGAGCGATGTCATCGGGTCTTGGAAAATCATTGCGATGTCGCGACCACGAATTTTAAGCATTTCTTTTTCCGAAAGTTTCGCCAAGTCTTTTCCTTCGAACATGATTTCTCCGTTCGTGATTTCACCTGGAGGGTTCGGAATGAGACGCATAATTGCCTTCGAAGTAACGGATTTACCTGAACCCGATTCTCCTACGATGGCGAGCGTCTCGCCTTTTTTCAAATCAAACGAAACACCACGAACAGCCTGAACTGTTCCTGCATATGTGTGGAACGAGACCTCTAAGTCTCGGACTGATAAAATCGTTTCCATGCACGAGTCCCCCTCTTTCTTTTTTATTTACGCATTTTCGGATCGAACGCATCACGCAAACCGTCAGCAAGCAAGTTGAAGCTGACCATAAGCAAGACGATGATGACAGACGGGATAATAAGAAGGAACGGGAATGTCCGTAGTTCTTTGTATCCATCGTTGATCAACGTACCAAGTGATGCCTGTGGTGGTTGAAGCCCGATTCCGATAAAGCTGAGGAATGCCTCGAAGAAAATAGCAGATGGAATCGTGAACATGAGTGTGATGATAATAGCACCCAATGTGTTCGGAATTAAATGTTTGAAAATCAAGCGTCCACTTGAAGCACCGAGTGTACGAGCTGCCAAGACGAACT
The DNA here is from genome assembly GCF_018617135.1 of Exiguobacterium sp. s163. Classification (GTDB taxonomy): domain Bacteria; phylum Bacillota; class Bacilli; order Exiguobacteriales; family Exiguobacteriaceae; genus Exiguobacterium; species Exiguobacterium profundum. The sequence goes on along the minus strand of NZ_JACSJN010000002.1, from coordinate 181,493 downwards.
CTTGGTTTTTGAGTTTAAGAATCTGCCCTCGAACGAGTCGACTCATCCCAATCCAACCGGTGATGGCCATGGCAAGGATGATGGTGAAGACACCTGGATCAAAGATCAAGATGAACAAGATGATCAAAATCAAGTTAGGTACACCTGTCAAGATTTCAACAATACGTTGCATGATGTTATCCGTACGTCCACCGAAGTAAGCTGAAATACCACCGTACGCAACTCCAATGATTGTATCGATGATGGCTGCGACTAAACCGATGAAGAGGGAGATTCGTGTCCCTTCCCAAATCCGCGACCAAAGATCACGACCGAGATAATCGGTACCAAACCAGAAGTTTTCTTCTACATTCTTCTGTTCGTAGAAGTCGATTTCACGACCTCCAAGTGTTGCCAACCCATCAAATCCAGCCCATTCAAGTCCAGTGACTTTAGGCGGTAGTTTTGCTTGCGAGATGTTCTGTTCGTATGCATCTCGGCTTGAGAGCATCGGTCCAAACAAAGCGAGTGCGACGAGAATTAAAATAATCGAGAGCGAGATGATAGCCGCCTTGTTTTTCTTTAGGCGCATCCATGCATCTTGCCAAAAGTTCAAACTTTTTCCGGCAATCCGCTCACCAAGCTGTTCATTCATTTCAACTGGTGTGAACATGTCTTGGTCGAACTGTTCGTAATTCTTTTTGTTTTCAATCATCAGTTATTCCCCCCAAGACGAATACGTGGGTCCACAACCCCATAGAGCAAGTCGACAAGTAAAATGATAATAATGAAGAGGGCCGAGAAGAAGAGTGTCGTGCCCATGATGACAGAGTAATCATTCAACGTGATTGACGTAACGAACAATTCTCCAAGACCAGGTACTGCGAAAATTTTCTCGATAACGAATGTACCCGTTAAAAGTCCAGCTGTCATCGGTCCAAGAATCGTGATCGCTGGAATCATCGCGTTGCGTACCATGTGTTTCCATACGATGGCGTTACCCGTCAACCCTTTCGCTTTCGCGAGCGTGACATAGTCTTGTCCGGTTACTTCTAACATCTCGGTTCGGACGAAACGGGCAATTGATGCCGTAACCCCGAGCGATAACGAGATGGTTGGTAAAATCGTATGAGCTGGTGATTCCCAGAATGCTACCGGGAGCAACTGTAATTTAACTCCAACATAGTACTGAAGGAGGGCTGCAAAGACGAACGATGGGACGGAAATCCCGATTACCGATACGAACATTGCACCATAGTCAATTGCCGTATTGTGACGAATCGCCGCAACAACACCCAACAATACACCTAATAGAGTTCCAAGTACTAATGCCTGAACCCCTAATTGTGCCGATGGACCGATACGTTCCATAATCAACTCAGTTACTGGACGGTTAGCCGTACGGAACGATACGCCAAGGTCACCTTGTAGCATGTTTCCAATGTACGTCGCATAGCGGACCGGAAGCGGATCATTGAGTCCGTAGCGGTCATTCAACAATTGAATTTGTGATTCTGTCAGTTTTTCCTGGTTCTGATAAGGCGAACCTGGGAGCAGGTCCATCAGGAAGAACGTGAACGTGGCAATCAAGAAGAACGTGATGAGGCCGTAAGTCAGCCGTTGTAGGATATAACGTCCCATGAATAAAAACCCCCTGTTTTGTCTAATTCTTTCTACTACTTGCACCAACAGCATCACTATGACATATGACCTATTTTTCAAATTCACAAAATGAAAGGAATTTTCTGAAAGAATAGCTTATACGTCATCTCAAGGCTCTTAGTACAGCGACTGAAAATAAAGAAAATTCTTTTCAGAGATTATTCTGAATTTTCACTGTTACTACATTATACTTTACCAACAAAACATTTGAACAGTATTTTCTCATACTTCGCTAGAATTTTTTAGAAAATTGGGGACATGCGGTTAGCATGCCCCCTCCTTCCATTACTTAATATCAACGTATTTGTACTGGTAATCAGCACCAAATAATTGACGGTTGAAGTTCTCGACGTTTGGACGGATCAAGTATGCCACACCAGCTTGGTAGATAGGCATGATTGCTTGATCTTGTTCAATCAAGAGAGCTTCAGCTTCTTTGAACAAGTCGTAACGTGCATCGATGCTTGTTTCAGCAGATGCCTCATCAATCAACTTGTCATACTCAGATGACGAGTAGTTGATGTCGTTTTGTCCATTGTCTGAAGTGAAGATACCAAGGTTCGTAAGCGGATCTTGGTAGTCAGGTCCCCAAAGTGCGAATGACATTTGGTAGTCCCCTTTTGCTTCACGCTCAAGTTTGTTGTTGAAAGGTTGTTGTGCGATCTCAACCGTTACGTTCGGCAAATTCGACTCGATTTGACCTTTCATGTACTCAGAGATTTGTTTCGATACTTCACTGTCGAACGAGAGGAGTTCGATTGTTGTTGCTTCTCCACCGGTTACTTCTTCCCAAAGCGAAGCAGCTTCTTCAGTGTTTGTTTTGAAGTATTCCACGCCTTCTGTATAATCCGTTCCGTCTTCATACTTGATGAAGTCTTTCGGGATGAATGATGTCGTTGCTACTGAACCGTTGTTCAAGAGCTGATCGATAATCCCTGATGGATCAACCGCACGTGCGATTGCTTTACGTGCATTTACATCAGAGAAAAGTTCATCTTCATGGTTAAACTTGAAGTAACCAATTGCAGAACGAAGACCTGTGTTGTAATCTTCATCTTCTTGGAATGCTGCGACTTGCTCTGATGCGAGACCAGCATAGTCGACATCGCCCGCTTCATACAAGTTGACGACTGTAGATGTTTCTTTAACAACTTTCACATCAACTGAGTCGAGAGCAACATTTTCTGCATCCCAATATGATTCATTTTTCGTTAAGACATAGCCTTGTTCACGATCCCATTTAGTCCATGTGAACGGTCCGTTATAAAGAAGGTTTTCAGGACCAGTCGTGAAGTCTTCACCTTTTTCTGTAGCGAATGCTTCGTTGATCGGAGTGAATGTACCGAACGAAGTAAGTGAAAGGAATGATGGGTCTGGACGCTCGAGTGTAACTTCGAGTGTCTTCTCATCGATTGCTTTAACACCGAGCTCTTCTTTAGGTGTGTCACCAGTGTTGATTGCTTCAGCGTTTTTAATTGTGTTCATGATGTATGCGTACTGTGAGCCTGTTGCAGGATCGACAGCTCGCTGCCAAGCATAAACGAAGTCATTTGCTGTGACCGGTTCCCCGTTTGACCATTCAGCATCACGAAGTTTGAACGTGTAAACCGTTTCGTCTTCGTTTATTTCTGGTTCGCCTTCAGCAAGTGCCGGTACGGCATTACCATCTTTATCAAGACGGTAAAGACCCTCCATTGTGTTGGCGATCAAGTTGAATGCGACCGCGTCTGTAGCAAGAGCCGGATCGGCTGTTGTGATATCTGACGTATCCGTCAAACGAAGAACTTTCTCTCCGTTTGAAGAAGAACCGCCGCCATCAGAGTCTCCGCCTGTCGAACAAGCTGCGAGAACTGAACCGAGTGCCAAGATGATTGTCATCATGAGCAAAATCGATTTTTTCTTCATTGCGATTTCCCCTTTCATTTTGAAAAGCTAGCCAATCGTCGAATAAACATCTTACTTTTTCTTTAATTTTCTGAATATTTCATAAAGTATTCGACGAAAGAACGTTAGGGCTATTGTAAGAAATTTTTAATATAACTGTCAACTATTGAATGAACCGCTATCATTCGACATCATTTTCTTACTCGCTTTATGCCCTACGTTCCTAGTATCATAGAAGAAACACGGAATGTTGACACATTTCTTTTATCGATTGAAAGGAGATTACATCGTTGAAAAAGTTTCGAAATATATTGTTTGTTTGGGGAATTATCACACTTCTCTATACCGTTTGGTCGATTTTTTCCTATTTCCGAAGTGAATCTTTCACGTTTCACTTAAGTGGTGGCTTATTTGTATCAGGTATACTCATCTTTGCCATCGGGATGTTCTCCCATATGAGTGCAACGGGTCTATTTGACGGAATCATGTACGGATTTAAGCGTAATCGACGTGCAAAGTTGAAGGAAATTGATGCCGATTACGAAGAGGATGAGGAAGAAGATCCAGAAGATCGGCAACTTCGTAAACAATCGGCTTGGAACTGGGTATATGTCGGAGTTGGAAGTATCGCTCTCTCATTTCTCGTCGCTTTGATTTAATTGAATCCTGTGCTAAACTAAATGCAGAATAAGAACACTTGGATGAAGACAAGTAATTCAATTCCCCTTTTCCTCAGAGAGTCTACGGTGCTGTGAGTAGATGAAAAGTTATTGAATGAATGGACTTCGGAGTGGCTCGCCTGAACAAAAAGTATGGCGAGACGGTTCACGCCCGTTAACGCGTTCAAGTGGCATAGTATATGCAAATTTGGGTGGCACCGCGGTTATTCGTCCCGATTTATTCGGGAGGACGACTGCGGTTTTTTATATTTTTCGGAGGTGTATACACATGGCAACGATTTTTTCAGGAATCAAACCGACCGGCGTCGTGACGCTCGGGAACTACCTTGGCGCGATGAAACAATTCGTCGACCTACAAGACGACAACAATGCCTATTATTGTATCGTCGATTTACATTCAATTACTGTTCAACTCGACCGTGTCGAGCTCATGAACAACACGCGAAAATTAGCAGCACTTTATCTCGCGTCCGGTCTCGACCCGGAGAAAGCGACGATTTTCGTACAGTCTGAAGTAAAAGCACACGCTCAACTCGGTTGGATGTTAACTTGTATCGCCGGCATGGGCGAGCTCGGTCGTATGACGCAGTATAAAGACAAGTCGCAAGGCAGCGAGAATGTAGGCGCAGGGTTGTTCGTCTACCCGACGCTCATGGCTTCTGATATTTTGTTATACAATACGGAACTCGTTCCAGTCGGAGACGACCAAAAGCAACACATCGAACTTACTCGTGACTTGGCGGAACGCTTTAACAAACGTTATTACGAGACATTCACGATGCCGGAACCACTCATTCAAAAAGAAGGCGCACGGATCATGTCTCTCACGAATCCCGTGAAGAAGATGTCGAAATCGGATTCGAATGCCAAAGGATATATCTCGATGCTCGACGAGCCGAATGTCATCCGCAAGAAAATCAAGAGTGCCGTCACAGATTCGAGTGGTGTCATCTCATTTGATCGGGAGAATAAACCGGGGATTTCGAACTTGTTAGAAATTTACTCGCTTTCGACAGGGACCCCAATCGATGATCTCGTCAAACAATATGAGAACTCGAACTATGGGACGTTCAAACAAGATGTGGCGGAAGCGGTTGTTGCTCTACTTGAACCAATTCAAGCTCGTTATCACGAATTGCTCGACTCTCCAGAACTCGATGAAATTCTTGATGCCGGTCGTGCGAAAGCTGAAGCCGTCGCGAACAAGAATCTCGCAAAAATCGAGAAAGCGATGGGTCTCAGTCGCAAGCGTGCCAAAGTGAAAAAATAAATGATGTTAAAAAGAACGCTCAGCTGAGCGTTCTTTTTAACATCAAATATCTACATAAAAAAGAGAGACAGGCGTCCCTGTCTCTCTTCGTAAGATGATTTGATTATTCTTTGCCTTCGATTGAAGCCCACTTGTAAGAGTAGTCCGCACCGAATGCGTGCTCAACGATTCCTTTAACATAAGGCTTCGTGAGGCGAGCTGATCCACGTTGGTAAACTGGCGAGATTGCGTTCTCTTCAAGAACGATTTTCTCTGCATCTTGCAATTGCTTCCAACGCTCAGCTGGGTCTGTGCTTGCTTTCGCATCAGCAATGAGTTTATCGAACTCTTCGTTCGACCATTTACCACGGTTGTATGGTCCGTCTGTGACGAAGAGATCAACGAATGTCATTGGATCTTGATAGTCAGGGCCCCAACCAGCGAACGTAAACTCGAAGTCCCCTTTGTTTTCGAGGTCAAGTTTGTTGTTGAATGGTTGTTGCTTGATTGAAACGCTCATACCTGGAAGGTTCTTCTCAAGTTCACCTTTGATGAACTCACCGATTTGCTTCGCAGACTCTGAGTCGTAGTTGAGAAGTTCAAGTTCAACTTTGTCTGTTCCGAGCTCTTTGAGCCCTTCTTCCCAAAGTTTTTGTGCTTCTTCTACGTTGTAGCCACCGATGTCGCCATTGCCTTCACGGAAGTCTTTTCCGTCTGGACCTGTTACGAAGTCTTTTGGTACGAAGAAGTTTGCAGGGATTGAACCGTTCGCAAGAAGTGTTTCTGAGATCGCTGTTTTGTCATAAGCGCGGTCAATCGCGTTACGGATTTTTTGGTTGTCGAGTTCTTTCACTTTCGTGTTGAACTGGAGGTAGAAGATTGTTGGTTCAACGACAGTTGAGAAGTCTTCGTTGTCTTGGTATTGAGCAACGAGTTCAGAAGTCAAGCCTGTACGGTCCACGTCACCGTTTTCATACAAGTTAACACCTGTTGAAACTTCTTTAACGACTTTAACGTTGATTTCTTCAAGTTTAACTGTGTCAGCATCCCAATAGTCTTCGTTCTTGACCATCTTCCAGCCTTGCTCGCGCTCCCAGCTGTCGAGTTTGAACGGTCCGTTGTAGAGAGTCGTCTCTGCAGATGTACCGAAGTTTTCGCCTTGCTCTTTATCGAATGACTCGAGTTTTGGCATGAATACGCCGAAGCTAGTCAATCCGAGGAAGTAGTCAGCTGGTGCTGTCAATTTAACTTCAAGTGTTTGATCGTCGATTGCTTTAACGCCTACAGCATCGCGCTCGCCTTCACCTGTGTTGTACGCTTCTGCGCCTTCGATGATTGACATAACGTATGCATATTGTGATGCGTTATCTGGGTTGAGTACTTCTTTCCAAGCGTATTCGAAGTCGTTCGCTGTGACAGGCTCCCCGTTTGACCAAGTCGCGCCTTCACGGATTTTGAACGTGTACGTTTTCCCGTCCTCTGAAACTTTGTGGTCTTCAGCCATACCCGGAGTCGGGTTGTCTTCTTCGTCCATACGGTAGAGACCTTCGTTAACGTTGTTTAAGACGTTGAACGATACAGCATCTGTTGCGAGTGTCGGGTTAAGTGAAGGAATATCTGAACCGTCGAGCAAGTTGAGGACTTGCGCTTCGTCTGCAGAACCTTCCGAACCTGATCCATTTGAAGACCCTGTTTCTTCTTCCCCTGTCGAACATGCAGCTAGGAATGCACTAGATAGAAGTGTAACCGATGATGCTAAAGCAAAACCTTTTTTCTTATTCATTGCGATGACCCCCTGATTTTTTCGTTTTAACGAAGTGAATGATGGTAGAAAATTCAGTCATTTCTTCTGACAGTATTTGTTACCAAAATCCCGTTGATGCAATAATACAATATTCTGATAATTTTGCAAAGTGTTTATTTTGATTTTTCTAAAAAATTTTATCTATAGTCAAAAAGCCCGCCTACAGTGGCGGGCTTTTAGCTCAATTTTCGTATTTTTTCGCAAAGGTTAGGACATATGAAGGACCGATGACCGGAAAACCGATATGGTCATAACCTTTCTCGATCACATAAGAACGTCCAGCTTGATAGATTGGCATAACAACAGCCTCTTCTAACAGCTGTGCCTCCGCTTCTCGGAAAATCTCATTTCGTTCTTCCAACCGATCTGTTGAGCGAGCCTGATCCATCAATTGATCATACGATTCGCTGGCATATCGACTCGAATTGAGGACATCGTTTGTTTCAAATTGAGTCAAATAGGCGGATAACATCGGATAGTCCGGTTGCCAGCCTGATAGAGAAAACGCATAATCCCCTGAGACTTCTTTCCTAACTTTTTCTCCTAAGGGGAGCTCGATAATGTTAACGGTCAAACCATCCAACTGTTCCAAATTCTTCTTTAATTTTGCGGAGATTTGACGCGCTTCGTCATCGACAAAGCTGAGCAGCTCGATTTCGATTTCATCTTTCTTCAGCCGTTTCTTCACGGTATCAAACAATTGGTCGGCGTTTCCTTCCAATTGTGCGATCGCAGCTTTTTGGTCGATGACGAGTAATCGTTCTGTCGTCTGTTCTGCTCGTGCGAGTGAATCCTCGATTTCCGTCCGATCAAGCGTTAATGCGATGGCTTGTCGAAACGCTACATCATTAAACGGCGCTTTTTCAACATTCGGCTTCAAATAAAAGACTCCGCTCCGTGGAACGTCCCGTACAGTCAATCCTTCTTGATCAATCGTGGAGACGTCAAAATCGTATGGGACGGGTTGCATCCCTGTCGCTTCCGTCAAGTTCGCTTCACTATTAATGGTAATCGTTTCAAGCGTGACCTGTTCAGCTTCTCGGTACGTTTCATTTTTATGTAACGAGATGGTCGTATCTTCGATTGCCTTGATTTTAAATGGACCGTTTGTCTCTAGCTCATCCCATTCTTTCACCTTTGGTTGAGGTAAAAATGCGGGCATCGCTAAAATTTGTTCGAACCCTTCCATCGGACGGACAAGAGTCAGCTCGAGCGTCCGGTCATCAATTGCCTTGACCCCTAGCGTATCCGGTTCTTGTTGACCAAGCCCGATTTCTTTTGCAGATTGAACATCTGCGAGTAAGAAGCTGAACGGTGAATTCGTATCAACGTCCACGAGTTTTTGGAAGTGATCGACGAATGTTTGCGCGTCAATCGCATTCCCTTCTGTCGTCACACTCTCTTTTAATGTGAATGTATAGACCGTTCCATCTTCGGATCGCTCTAACTTCTCAACGAGCGCTGGTTCGATGGACCCGTCTGCTCCGAATCGATACAGGCCTTCATAGAGATGGGACAGGATTGTTTGAGATGACGGATCGATTGCTAGCATGACATCCGGCTGAGTCGGAAGTGACTCCCCGTAAATCGTCAATTGTTGTTCTTCTACTGGTACTAGTTTGCGTGACTGCTCTCGTTGTTCGTTCCAAATAAATAAAAAAAGGATAAGGACTGAACCTAACAAGGCGGCCACGATGAATGATTTCTTTTTCATTCGTTGCACTCCTTTCTGTTAGACCAACCCTTATACCCTAACCTTTTTTGTGTGTTTTTTCTACCGTCAGTTCATCACTTTTGCAAATGCGAGTGTCGCATTGTGGCCCCCGAAGCCGAGTGAGTTACTGAGTGCATAACGAATGTCAAGTTCCCGATTTCCTTCACGTACATAATCCAAATCACAATCTGCTGCTGGTGATTCGCAGTTAATCGTTGGATGAATCTTGCCTTCGTGAATCGATAATGCTGTGATGACGGCCTCGACGCCACCTGCACCACCAAGAAGGTGACCGATCATCGATTTTGACGAGTTGACGGCGAGCTTATCAGCGTGTTCCCCGAACACACGACGAATCGCTTTCGTCTCGAGCATATCGTTGAGTGGTGTACTCGTTCCGTGCGCGTTAATGTATTGAACATCTTCTGGCGTGATTCCGGCGTCTCGAATCGCCTCACTCATCGCTTTCGAACCGCCCTCAGCTTCAGGGGATGGTGCTGTGATATGGTAAGCATCCGAACTCATCCCATATCCAACAACTTCAGCGTACATTTTCGCACCACGTGCTTTTGCATGTTCATACTCCTCTAAGACGAGCACCCCGGCTCCTTCACCCATGACGAATCCGTCACGGTTTTCATCGAACGGACGGCACGCCGTGTTCGGGTCTGGATTCGTTGAAAGGGCTTTGTTTGAACAAAAACCTGCGAACGAGAGTGGTGTGATTGGCGCTTCCGCTCCACCTGCGAACATGGCGATCGCATCTCCACGTTGAATGACACGGAACGCTTCCCCAATGGAGTTCGTCCCTGACGCACAAGCCGTCACGGAACAGTTGCTCGGTCCTTTTGCTCCAAGATAGATGGATACTTGTCCGCTCGCCATGTTCGGAATCATCATCGGAATGAAGAACGGGCTGACGCGACGTGGTCCACGGTCATGAAGGATGGCCGACTGTTTGTCAATCGTCTCGACGCCACCAATCCCGCTCCCGATCCAAATCCCGACATCGTCCGCGATGGCTTTCACGTCGAGTCCGCTGTCCTTATGGGCAGCGTCTGCCGCAAGTAAAGAATATTGGATGAAGGAGTCCATCTTACGTGCTTCCTTCGGTTCGACTAAATGATCGATGTTCCATTCCTTCACTTCCGCACCGACCTTGGCCGGATATTGACTGATGTCGATCTTCGTCAACGTATCAATGGCGTTTTCCCCTTTTAAAAGACGGTCCCACATTGTTGAGACATCGTTTCCTAATGGTGATACGACTCCTAATCCTGTCACTACTACTCGTTTCATAAATGATTCCCCTCCGTAATGGTTGCGTGATTCCATGTCAGACAGCTAGCCCCCCAGGTGAGTCCGGCACCAAACCCTGCGATGACGACCGTTTGTCCATCTTGGATTTTGCCAGACTTGACCGCTTCGGCCAAAGCGAGTGGAATGGAAGCTGCTGATGTATTCGCATGGTCTTGAATGGTCATGACCACTTTCTCTTCTTCTAAGTGTAACCGTTCCATCGCAGCGTCGATGATTCGACGGTTCGCCTGGTGTGGAACGAGGACGTCAAGATCTTCCAACGTCTTGTCTGCTTTGTCTAGCGCTTCAAGCACGATTTCGGGCATCTTCCGAACGGCAAACTTGAAGACTTCGCGACCGTTCATGACGATTTTACCTTCTTCATTCTCATACAGATGTTTTCCACCTGTCCCGTCACTTCCGAGCACAAGTGAGTCAATTGAAGCGATCTCGTCTTCCCCGAGCACGACAGCCCCTGCTCCGTCCCCGAAGAGGACAGCAGTCGATCGGTCATCCCAATCAATTAGACTTCCCATCTTCTCTGCGCCAATGACGAGCGTCTTTTTCAATCCTTTTGAATCCATGAGACTCTTCGCCGTGTCCATCGCGAAGATGAAACCGCTACATGCCGCGCTCACATCGAAGGCGACAGCGGCTTTCGCTCCGAGATTCGCCTGCACCACACATGCGGTTGCCGGGAAGGCTGGTGCTGTAGCCGTCGCACAGACGATCGCTTCAATCTCATCGATTGCGACGCCCGCGCTCTGTAACGCCCGTTCAGCGGCACGTGTCGCCATATCCGCGACCGTCACATCACCCTCAGCCAAATGACGTGCCTCGATGCCTGTACGTGTACGAATCCACTCATCGCTCGTATCCATTCGTTTTTCTAAATCGATATTTGTCACCCGATTGTCCGGTAAGAACGACCCGATGCCGATGATTCCAATATTCATATCGTCGACCCCTATTCTTAGTATCTGGTACTAATATAAGGGAATAAAAAGAGGATGTCAATGCATCCTCCTCGTGTAGACTGGATTAAGCTTGTTCTAAACGCTTCGTGACAGCCATGACCATCTTCGCAGAATTGATCGATGCTGTCTCCAAGAACTCATCAAACGACAGATTCGCTTCTTCGTCCGCACTGTCTGAAATCGAGCGTGTGACGACGAACGGGACACCAAACTGATAGCACGTTTGGGCGATCGGAGCAGCCTCCATTTCGACGGCTGCGACGCCATCGAAATGACCGAGGATGTCCGCCACGCGTTTCGAATCGTTGATGAACGAATCTCCTGTCACGATCAATCCCTGGTGCACGTTCACGTCCGGCAAGTTTTCAATGACATCTTTACAGACGCTGACGAGCTTGGCATCCGCCTCATACGCCGGCGGCATGCCTGGTACTTGTCCATATTCATATCCGAATGCCGTCACGTCGACATCGTGATGACGAACTTCCGTCGAGACGACGACGTCTCCGACTTTCATTCCCTTTTTAAAACCGCCGGCAGAACCCGTATTGATGACGACGTCCGGTTTGAACTTATCAATCAAAAGTGTCGTGCCGATGGCTGCATTGACCTTCCCGATGCCTGACTTCAAGATGACAACTTGCATGTTTCCAAGATAGCCCTCATAAAAATGATAGTTTGCGATTTCAGTGTCTACTCGTTCTGTCAACTCGTTCCGAAGTAAATTCACTTCTTCTTCCATCGCGCCGATGATGCCTACTTTCATTCCGTTTCCTCCTCAGAAAGAGAGCGACTTCCGAATAGGAGGTCGCTCAACAATTTATTTGATTTCTTTAATTTCGACGACCATGTCGCCACCTGGTGTTTGCACCGTGACCACATCACCAATCGTACGACCAAGAAGTGCCTTGGCGATCGGTGATTCGTTCGAGATTTTCCCTGTGAACGGGTCTGCCTCAGCTCCACCAACGATTGTATACGTCTCGTCTTCATTATCTTCTTGGATGAAGAACGTTACCGTCTTCCCGATTGAGACAACCGAGTTATCGCCTGCATCATCTTGAATGATGACCGCGTTACGGAGCATCTCTTCTAATTGTGCGATGCGTCCTTCGACCATCGCTTGTTCTTCTTTCGCCGCGTCATATTCCGCGTTCTCTGACAAGTCACCGAAGTCACGAGCAATCTTAATATTTTCAACGACTTCTTTACGGCGGACCGTCTTCAGTTCGTTTAATTCATGTTCGATTTTCGCTTTTCCGTCTAACGTCATATAGTGTTGTTTTTCAGCCATTTCTGTCACTCCTTCATTGTCTCCTAGTATATTACAGCTAGGGTTGAATTGAAAACGATTTATTTGCTCACGCGCGATTGCGCTCAGTGAGCACCCAACGGATTTTCGTCACGAGTAAATCGATCGCGACAAAGTTTTCTCCGCCTTCAGGAACGATGATATCTGCATACCGTTTTGTTGGTTCACAGAACTGCAAATGCATCGGGCGGACGACATTCGTGTACTGCGCCACGACCGAGTCGATTGAACGTCCACGTTCATTCAAATCACGCTGCATGCGACGCAAGATTCGAACGTCCGCATCTGTATCCACGAACACTTTGATATCCATCAGATCTCGTAAACGCGCATCTTCGAGTGCCAAGATCCCTTCGACGATGACGACATCGACGGGCTCGATCAAGATGGTTTCACTTGAACGCGTGTGAGCCGCATAGTCATAGACCGGCTTCTCAATCGCCTGATGTTGTTGTAACTGTTGGATATGTTCAATCAACAAATCGTTATCAAAGGCGAAGGGGTGGTCGTAGTTCGTCTTGTATCGCTCCTCCATGGTCATCTCTGATTGATCCTTATAGTACGCGTCTTGCTCGATCATGACGACCGATTGACCTTGAAACGCATCGACGAGCGCGCGGGCCACGGTCGTTTTTCCTGATCCGGTACCCCCGGCCACGCCAATAATGACGGGTTTATGTTGCATCAAAGTTAAGTCCTCCTCATCGTAATTTACGACTGATTGCTAGGCCATCACCAAGGGGCAAAATTGCAGTATGATAATCGGTCCGTGCCATCAATTGCTCAGTAAACTGCTTCACGAGACGAACGAGCCGGCGTCGGCGTCGGTCTAAGACCGACACGTCCTCTAGCAAGACGTCCCCTCGTAAAAACAAATTATCGCTGTAAATCGTACCACCAATTGGTACTAAAGCGCCATACCCATCAAAAAATTTTTGATATTGTCCTTTTGCCGCATCAATAAACACGGCATCGAATTCACCTTCAATCGATCCAATCAATTCGACGGCATCACCGTGAATGAGCGTAATCCGATCGCGAACATCCGATCGATTGATGAATCCCGTCGCTTCTTCAAAACGACGAGCATTTCGCTCGATTGTGACGATTTCTGCATCTGGTAACAACTCTGCCATGCGAATGGCACTATAGCCGATGGCCGTCCCCACTTCGAGAATTCGGGTCGGTCGTTGCATCGCCAGTAAGGAGAGCAATACTTCCGAACCCGTCAAATCCATGATTGGGACGTGATGGACACGCGCGAACGCCTCCATCTCCGTCAATAGCGGGGAGCGGTCATTGATCAGTTTTTCTACATATCCCTCATAGGATGCATGGTCCACTCGTTCCACCTCTTAACTCTCTTCATTCAAACGACCGGAAGCATCCGCTTCCGGTCGTCCCATCAATTACTGTTTGCTTCTTCAAACGCTTCCCATTCGGAACGGTACTTATTGACGTTTTGTTGGTGATCCTCATAGTCGACCTCGAACAAGACTTCCCCGTTCGGGAACCCTTCACGTGGAGGGCGCGCGTAGAAGTAAATGTTCTCCGTATCGTTCGGGTTGAGCACCGCCTCAAATGCGTCACGGCTCACGGCCGCAATCGGTCCGATCGGAATGCCTTCATAACGATACGTGTTATATAGAGAGTCGTTCTCTAAGTCCGCGAATGAAGTGAAAATCGATGTTTCCCCCGTTCCGTACCAGACGGTCGGGTCAGATTGTAACTTCATTCCGTCATTTAAGCGATTCTCAAACACACCGGCAATCTCTTTGCGGTCTTCCGTTGACACCGCCTCTTTCTCGACAACGGATGCGAGCGCGAGCGTCTCATGGAACGTACGTCCTGAATCGGCTAAACGATCTTTGTATTCTTGATACATACTTTCGGTTGGCAGTAACATCTCATCGATGATTTCATTGAGCGTTACGCCTTTATTGAATTCATATGTGGCTGGGAACAGGTATCCTTCAAGCGGATGATAGATGCCTTCCTGCAAGACTTCCTCCGTCAACATTTCATGCTCGTTTACGAGAGATTGAATGTATTCACGGTCGCTCAACTGCTCAGAAATCTCTTCTTTCGGGATTTCGGCCACTTTCGCAAGTCGCGCAATCACCTGGTCAATCGTGAATCCTTCTGGAATGACGAGCTTAATATCAGGGACCACAATGACTTTACCTGTTTGCAACGTTTCAATCAATTCATCGATTGATTGTGACGGAGATAACGTATACGTCCCCGCCTGGAACGACGATTCGTTCTTAAAGCGTGTATAGAAACGGAAAATCGTGCTACTCCTTACAAGCCCATTCTCTTCTAGTAATTCACCAATGTATCCCGAACCGGCACCGAGCGGGACTTCAATCTCGACCGTTTCAGTCGAAGTTGGGTCAATCGGTTCGATTGAACGCTTCACAAAGACATATGCGAGCGCCGACCCTGTGGCAATGACGAGAAGGAAGATGGCCAGGATGACAACCGTGATACGACGGACGATCCGGTTGCGGGCACGTTTCTCATCTGACATAGATGGATGATTCATGCATTTCTCCCCTGTTCTTTTTATAAAGAGAGGCGACGAGGGACATTCCCTAGCCGCCCGTCCTCTATTTAGTCTAGACCGACTTCGTCATTGACGATGTCGAATGCTTCCATGACCTCTTCGAAGTCTTCATCGTCTTCGACGAGCTTCAAGATGAATTCGCCATCTTCAAGTTCTTCAATTTCAAATGCGTATACTTCAATCGTATCTTCGTCTTCTGTCTCTGGTGCGCCTACCGGTTCAAGTACGACAAATGTCTTTTTCGAACGGTCGCTCGTCATACGGAAAATTTCTGCAAATAAATGTTCGTCTCCATTTTCATCTGGAATACGGTACATTTCTTCTTCACGACGGATTTCTGCCATGAGAGATTCCTCCTTATTTCCCGGAACGATCCAGGTAGTTTTGTAAAATCATCACGGCCGCCATTTTGTCGATGACCGCTTTTCTCTTTTTGCGGCTGACATCTGCTGAAATGAGCATCCGTTCCGCTTGCATCGTCGTTAATCGTTCATCCACCAACACGCAAGGTAAACCCGTCTGTTCTGTGAACGCCTCGGCAAATGCCTCGGACGCCTCACCGCGCGGGCCGACTGTCCCATTCATGTTTTTCGGGTGACCGACGACGACTTCTTTCACATCGTACTGCTCGATGAACGGACGAAGGAGACGGACAGCTTCGTCAAAGTCAGGTTCGGTCCAGTAGACCGTCTCCACACCTTGCGCCGTCCATCCCATCAGGTCACTCACCGCGACACCAATCGTCTTCGATCCGACATCGAGTCCCATGACTCGCTTCATATTAATCCTCTCTACGATCGTTCAAATACGATTTGACCAACTCTTCGAGAAGTTCATCCCGTTCAATTTTGCGAATCAAGTTTCGCGCATCATTATGACGTGGAATGTAGGCAGGGTCACCTGACAGTAAGTATCCCACGATTTGATTGATCGGTTGATAACCTTTTTCCTCGAGTGCTTGATATACCGTAATCAGCGTCTCACGTGTGTTAGCACGTTGATCATCTTCTGGAAAATTGAATTGCATCGTGCGATCCATTTGGCTCACAAGAATCCACCTCTTTCCGTTTGCACTTCACACTCTATTATGCCAGTGATTCGACGTAATGTGAAGCAAACTTCAATGCTTCGTCCAGTTTTGTTGCATCTCGGCCACCTGCTTGTGCCATGTCTGGACGACCGCCACCGCCACCACCGCAGCGTGTCGCGACTTCTTTAATCAGTTTTCCGGCATGGAAGCCACGGTCGTTCAGGTCTTTCGTCACACCTGCGACGAGGTTGACCTTCTCCCCATTTGCCGACCCAAGGATAATCACGGCAGAACCGAGTTTCCCTTTCAAGTCGTCGACCATGCTGCGAAGGGCATCCATGTCTTGTCCATCGACGCGTTTCGCAATCAATTGGACGCCGCCAATCGTTTCGATCGCATCCGTTAATGAAGATGCCTCGATGTTTGCAAGCTTCGCTTTAAGCGACTCTGAAGCACGCTCGACTTCTTTGATTTCAGCTTGAAGTGCTTGTACGCGTGCAGGAACTTCAAGTGGTTTCGTCTTCAACAACTTCGCTGTCGCTTCGAGCGTTTCGATTTGCTGGTTCATCACTTCATATGCGCCAGCTCCTGTGACCGCTTCAATTCGACGCGTCCCAGCGCCAATCCCTGATTCAGACAAGATTTTAAAGAGTCCGATTTCAGCCGTGTTGGAGACGTGAATCCCACCACAAAGCTCAACCGAGTAATCCCCTGCTGATACGACACGAACGACATCACCATACTTCTCGCCGAAGAGTGCCATCGCGCCTTTTGCTTTCGCATCCGCAATGTTCATTTCTTCGATATCGACACCGATCGATGCCCAAATCTTCTCGTTCACTTGACGCTCAATGGATTGAAGCTCTTCTGATGTCACTTGACCGAAGTGAGAGAAGTCAAAACGAAGACGGTCTGGTGTCACGAGTGAACCGGCCTGGTTGACGTGCTCCCCGAGCGTATCTTTGAGTGCGCGGTGCAAGAGGTGCGTCGCCGTGTGGTTCTTGACGATGGCTTGACGCGATGCTTGGTCGACAGAAGCCGTGACGGCTACTTCCGCTTTCGCCACACCTGACTCGACCGTGACTGTATGCAAGTTCTGTCCGTTCGGCGCTTTCGACACATCTTTTACGCGAAGAAGGAAGTCTTCTCCGACGATTTGTCCTTTATCACCGATTTGACCGCCACTCTCGGCATAAAATGGTGTCTGATCGAGGATGACTTGTGCTTCTTCTCCGGCAGCGACGACGTCAGCGAGTTCGCCGTTGTGAATCAAGCTGATGATTTTTGCGTTCGTCTCAAGGCTGTTGTATCCGAGGAAGGTCGATGGCATCGTGATATCTGCAAGCACACCCGACTGAATCTGCATCGATTCTACGTCAGCACGCGCTTGACGTGCACGTTCACGTTGCTCGTTCATCGCTTCTTTGAATCCATCTTCGTCGACCGTCATCTGATGGTCTTCTGCATATTCGATTGTCAATTCGAGCGGGAAGCCGTACGTGTCATAAAGACGGAATGCGTCTTGACCGCTGATGATGTTTGACCCAGCTGCTTTTTGTGCTTTTGCGACTTCGTTCAAAATCGCGAGTCCGTCGTTCAACGTTTCGTGGAAACGCTCTTCCTCGTTTTTAATGACTTTCTTGATAAAGTCTTTCTTCTCGTTCACTTGCGGGTAGAAGTCGACCATGATGTCACCGACGACGTCGACGAGCTCATACATGAACGGACGCTCGATACCAAGCATCTTCGCATAGCGGACCGCACGGCGGAGAAGACGACGGAGGACATAGCCACGTCCTTCGTTCGATGGGAGTGCCCCGTCACCGATTGCGAACGATACCGTACGGATGTGGTCCGCGATGACTTTGAACGCAACATCCTTGCTACTGTCTTGACGGTATACGTCGCCACTGATTTTTTCAGTTTCACGAATGATCGGCATGAAGAGGTCGGTATCGAAGTTTGTCGGTACGTCTTGAAGGACGCTCGCCATCCGTTCGAGTCCCATCCCTGTATCAATGTTTTTACGCGGAAGCTCTGTGTAGTTTCCATGTCCGTCATGGTTATATTGGCTGAACACGATGTTCCAGATTTCAAGGTAACGCTCGTTCTCCCCACCCGGATAAAGTTCAGGGTCTGTCGGGTCGTCCCCGAATGCTGGACCACGGTCAAAGAAGATTTCCGTGTTTGGACCAGATGGACCTTCACCGATTTCCCAGAAGTTATCTTCTAGCGGGATGATGCGGTCAGCTGGCATGCCAAGGTTCATCCAGATTTGTTTTGACTCTTCATCGTCTGGGTGAATCGTGACGGAGAGACGGTCCGGATCGAGTCCGTACCATTCGTCGCTCGTCAACAGTTCCCATCCCCATGTGATTGCTTCTTCACGGAAGTATTCACCGACTGAGAAGTTCCCGAGCATTTCGAAGAACGTATGGTGACGTGCTGTCTTCCCGACGTTTTCGATATCGTTCGTACGAATCGATTTTTGAGCGTTGACGATCCGTGGGTTCGCTGGGATGACACGTCCATCAAAATATTTTTTCAATGTTGCAACACCAGAGTTGATCCACAACAAAGTTGGGTCTTCGACCGGTACGAGCGAAGCACTCGGCTCCACGCTGTGCCCTTTTGATTTGAAGAAATCTAAGTACATTTGGCGAATTTGTGCGCCAGTCAATGATTTGAGCGGTTTCATGAACAATTCCTCCTTATTTCTGAACGAAACGAAAAAAAGCGATGCCTGCCCCTGTGGAAAGGGACGAAAGCATCGCTTCGTGGTACCACCCTCGTTCGCACGGTAGAATACCGTGCCTCGAACATCCGTTAACGTGGATGAGGCGCCCAGGTTGAGTGGGGACTCCAGAATAGCTTCGGTCGGCCGACCCCCATCTTCTCGCAGCCTAGGAAGATGTCTCTGTAGAGGCGGTGACGACGTACTCATTTCCTTCATCGTCTGTATCGTTTCAGTTGTCTATTCGTCATTATCACACGCGTTCGGAAAGACGTCAAGACTTCCCGCCTAAGCGCTCGACCAATTTTGTCCGTCGCACCGGTTCCTCTTCTCGCGTCGCCGCCTCGAGCGCACGCACGTCACCGAACAAGAGTAAACTCTTCTTCGCCCGAGTCACAGCTGTATAAATCAAGTTGCGTGACGACCGGAATCCTCCGTTGAAGAAGACCGGCATGAGCACGATTGGGAACTCGGAACCTTGTGACTTATGGATCGTGATAGCGTAGGCATGGGTGAACTGATCCCATTCACTACGGTTGTACTCGACTTCTGTCTGATCGAATCGAATATAAATCTTGTCGACCTTATCGACGTTTTCCTTCGCGTAGAAGATGTTCGTGATTTCTCCGATGTCCCCGTTATAGACGTTTTCCTCGGCGTTGTTGACGAGTTGAAGCACTTTATCGCCATTGCGGTAAATACGCGTCCCGTGTTTCACTTCACGGGCACTCGATTTTGGATTGAATACGTTCTGAAGAGCTTCATTCAGCCCATCAATTCCACAGACACCCCGATATGTCGGTGCGAGCACTTGAATATCAAACGGTGAATATCCTTTTCGGAGAGCCGCTCCTGCCATCTGACAAATCGCTTGAAGCGCCGTCTCTTGGTTCGCCGTATAGAAACGCCGGTCTGGCAGTGACGCCAACAAATCGTCTGGCATTTTCTTCGCATTCAACGAATGAGCGAGACGGAGGATACTTGACTCCGACGCTTGGCGATGGACGACGTCAAGGCGAACGACTGGAATCCCTTCTGTCGCCATCAAATCGGCAAGTACTTGCCCCGGTCCGACAGATGGGAGCTGATCACGGTCTCCGACGAACAAGATTTTCATGCCGTTCGGTACCGCTTTGAGCAAACTTCGGAACAAAAAGATGTCAATCATCGACGCCTCATCGACGATGAGCACTTTCCCGACAAGTGGATTCGTCTCATCGACTTGGAACGAACTACCGTCGAACTTTAACAAACGGTGGATCGTTGATGCCGGTAGCCCGGTCGACTCACTGAGGCGTTTCGCCGCTCGACCCGTCGGTGCGGCCAAGACAAACGGGAACGGTTGGTTCGGAACGGGTTCTAACTTCCAATCGAAGACATCGCTAAGTGCATGAATGATTCCTCGAACGACCGTCGTCTTCCCGGTACCCGGTCCACCGGTAAGAACCATGAGCGGTGACTTGAGAGCGAGTTCAATCGCTTCTCGCTGTTGGGTCGCATATTCAATCGAGAACATCTCCTCGACACGTCCGACCGCTTCAAAGATGGTCGTCATGTCCACGTCCTCTGTCGTCGATGTCGCCATGATTCGGGCCAACTCTTCTGCCGCCTTCCGTTCGGCACGGAAGACACGGGGATGATAGACGACCCCATCCTCGATGACGACCCGTTCTTCTTTAGCGAGCGATTCGAGCGCCGTGACGAGCGCATCACCCGGATCGGCCCCGATGATTCGAGGCATCTCGGCTTCAAGTTGTTCTGCCGTCACGTAGAGATGACCGTTCCCTTGTTCGAGTTCTAATACGTAAAGAACGGCTGCCGCGATGCGTTCGGGATGAATGCCTTGAATCCCGAAGTGCGCCGCGATGGCATCCGCCGTCTTGAAGCCGATGCCCTGTACATCGTACATGAGCGCATACGGATTCTTCTCAATCGTCTCCATCGCTCGTCCTTCATACTCTTTATGGATTTTTGAGGCGAGACGCGGTGTCACGTCGAATGGAGCGAGAAATAAAAGTAATTGATCGACCCCATATAAGACGTTCAGGCGCTCGGTGATCACACGTGCCTGCTTTTCTTTCAATCCGTCGACCTCGGACAAGATGCTCGGATGTTTCACAATCTGGTCGATACAATCGTCCCCGAGAGAATCTGCAATCTTCTGCGCCGTTTTTTGACCGATTCCAGGGAAAGACCCGTTCGTCAAAAAGCGGACGGCAGCCCGTTTCGTCATCGGGACGACACGGCGAATCCAATCCGCTTTCATCTGTTTTCCGAATCGAGGGTGTTCGACGAGACGACCGTGCGCCTTATACGTCTCGCCCTTCTCAATGCCGACTCCGACGCCTGCGATGACCATCTCGGTCTCATCCGTCTCAAAATTCTTTTCTTTTATACGTACGAGCGCAATCGTATGCGCCTCTTCTTCTGATTGAAACAGGACTCGAATGACTTTTCCAGTCAACTCATAAGGTGCTGCCATCATATCCGACACCTCCAGCTATTTTTCCATCATCCATTATAGCCCGAGTTTGAACGGTAGGACAAATCGCCTAACTGAACAGGTTGAGGATGCGCTCGAGCTGGTCGAGGTCGACACGTTCAAGAATCCGAATCAGCTGATCGACATCGATTCGGTTCAAGATGCGCTCAAGTTGCTCCAAGTCCACGGTTTCAAGCAGTCGTTCGAACCGTTCCAGCTCCCCCGAATTAACATAACCTTCGAGCCGCTCGAACAGCTCGGTCCGCTCGACACGAAACAGTTGCTCAAGCGATGGTCGCTGAATCAACAGCACAAGTCCCGCGGCGATGACGTGGACGCCCCAGTTCAACACGACGTGACCGAGCCGTACCGTCTGTCCGACGAACGGGACGAGCGGGATGAACGACAGCTGCAACACGATAATCCCTAGCTGGACGTACGGGTTCGGGATGAACCAAGCCACGAGGGCAAGCAAGGCCGGGACGACCCACGCCACCCCGACCGCACCAAACGTCACGGACCAGGACTTGTTCGCCGACAATATCCAATGCATGACGACACCGATTACAAAAAATGTCGCAAACAGGAGTAACAGCACGGTCGTCGCCCGTTCCGACTCGACGACGACCCGGAACAAGAGATTATTCGTCCACTCGCCCGTCGCGAGACGATTATCGACTTCGATGAACAGACGACCGAGCATGAACCATTCGATGATGAAAAAAATAACGACGCTGACCAAACTAAACATCCGCATATGCTTTCTCCCCTCTCACATTGCTAATCCATTTCCCGAACAATCGGACGGCTATGCACGTTTTTCGTCGAATCAAAGCGGGAACTGTTCGAGTGAACCTATGAAGGAGGGACTATGTATGACGAAACGTATTCCAATCAGTGGCCTGTGTGAACTCGTGTTAGAAGTGACCGACATGACCGAGGCCGTCGATTTTTGGCACGGCAAGCTCGGACTTCCCGTCGTCGAACAATGGGTCGGTGACGATGCCGAGCCGAGCGAAGCACAGGAACAGGCGGACGAACCTTGGGCGACGTGGCTCTATGTCGGGGGGAACACCCGTCTCGGCCTCTGGCTGAAACGAGAGTTCACATCGGAAGAAGAATCGAACCGCCAAGAGGACGTGACCGAGTGGGACACGCTCTATGATGAAGGCGGCGCCCACGTCCACTGCGCATTTTTCGTTCCGATGGAGTCGTTCGACCAAGCGCTCGAAGTGTTAGAGGCATCAAACATCCCGACGAAACTCCGGACGTGGGACGAGGACGAGACGGTCAACGGTAAAGAGCGCTCGGCCTACTTCAAAGACCCGAGCAAGAACGTGATCGAGCTATACACGAAAAACATGGACGAGGCCTACGGTGAGTTCGGCGGCGAGCCCGTAAAAATCACGACGAAACAGCTCTGATTCACATTTACGCTCGACAACCCACATGATACGATGAGAGAAAATGGAAAAGGTCGTGCTATATGCGTTTCTTCCCGCTTTTCTTCTTGGCTTGTTTAGGCTTGCTCACCTTTGGGCTGTATTTTGTGATCGATGCGTTTCCCACGCTCGACCGACCCACTTCGTTTGCAGCGTTGGCGTTCGTCTCACTCGGGACGAGTTTCCTGATTTTGATGGATGGTGTACGACGAGCCAAGTCCGGAAAGCGTGTCTTGTGGAGCTACCTCGCGCTCTCCGGCACGCTTGTATTGATGACTTTTAATCTTTTGATTTGGGTCATCGGGGAGGTGTCCGCATGACGCTCACCCTCCCTGAATGTATCACCGGCTTTTCATACGGCGACTGTTCCGCCCCAGGGTCAGATTGGAAGACGTTCAAATCGATTTGTTTTGAGTTCACCCGGATTAAACGAGGAAGATGTTCCTTTACCATTGGGGACGAAATCACTCCGAATTATCACCAGGCGAGTATCACATGGAGTGAGCAAACCATCTATGTCCTGCTCAGCAGAAACTATCCTGTCATCGGCATCTCCAAACTCGAACCGTTTCAATATGAATTCATCGATGTACCCGAACTGACCGACATGTTTCCTGACACCTATCAGATTCCGTCAGCGGCTGAGTTGAATGAGCGGTTCGATTTGTCGCTACAGCCGTTTCTGAACAAGGCGGAACGCGGAGAAATCAAATATTGGGAACCAGAGACGGTCGGTAACGTCATTTTCCATTATTGGGACTAACAAAAAGCGCCTCTCGCAAAAACTGCGAGAAGCGCTATATTAATTTAGTTACCGAGCAGTGCATCCATCTTCGCGATGGCGTCACGTGCGAGTTCGTGATCGGGTTGCATCTCAAGGACGCGTTGCAACTCAGCATACGTTCGTTCCTGGTCACCTAAGAACGCATATGCGATCGCCAAGTTGTAACGGGCATCCGTATGGCTCGCATCAAGGTCGAGCGTCTCTTCTAACGCAACGACTGCCTCTTCGAGCTGCTCACTTTGCGCGAGGGCAAGTCCGTACTGGAACGTGATTTCTACGTCTTCCGGCGATTGCTTCTTCGCTTCACGCAGGCGTGGCATCGCACGAACGAAGTCACCCATCGCTTTGTACGTCAAGCCGAGCATAAAGTGAAGATCGGCATCGTCCATCCCCGAAAGGAGCGCTTGGCGAAGCGACGCCTCCGCTGACTCCAATTGCTCAAGTTCATAGGCAAGGGCGCCTTTCGCATAGTGCGCGGCACCGAACGAGCCATCGAGTTCAATCGCTTTGTCATAGAAGATGACGGCACGATCGTAATCGTTGATCGCCTGAAGCAACGTCCCCATGTTGACGAAACCAGTCGGGTCTGTCGGATTCGCTTCAATGGCCTCATTGAAATGTTTGGCTGCCTGTTCGAATTCACCTTGCTGCATCGCTTGGATGCCTTGTTCGTTTGCGTTCATATCAATCACCTCATCCGATATAGTCGAGTCGTTTGCCGTTGCGGTACGCTTCGTCAATCGTTGCCCCACCGAGACAGACGTCGCCGTCATAGAAGACGACCGCTTGTCCTGGCGTGATGGCACGTTGTGGCTCGTCAAACTTGACGAGGACTTCGCCATTTTCGAGTGGAGCGACCGTGACCGGCACATCTTGTTGGCGATAACGGAACTTCGCAGTCGCCCGGAACTCTCCTGTAGGAGCGGCTCCCGTCCATGACAGTTTCGAAGCGAGAAGCGCATCTGAATAGAGCGCGTCGTGATGGAAGCCTTGTCCGACGAACAAGACATTGTTCTCGACATCTTTTCCGACGACGAACCAAGGATCACCGTCCCCACCGATTCCGAGACCGTGACGCTGTCCGAGCGTATAATACATCAACCCGTCGTGACGTCCTTTGACGACACCGTCGAGCGTCCGCATTTCTCCTGGCTGTGACGGAAGGTATTCCGATAAGAACTCTTTAAAGTTCCGCTCACCGATAAAGCAGATTCCCGTCGAATCTTTTTTCTTCGCCGTCGCGAGTCCTGCTTCTTCGGCAATCGCACGTACATCTTTCTTGTCCATATGACCAATCGGGAACATCGTCCGCGCGAGCTGGTCTTGAGACAATTGGTTCAAGAAATACGTTTGGTCTTTGTTGTCGTCTTTTCCTCGTAACAGACGGTGCTCGCCATCGACATATTTCACTTGCGCATAGTGTCCAGTCGCGACAAAATCGGCACCGAGTCGAAGCGCATGGTCAAGGAACGCCTTGAATTTGATTTCTTTGTTACACATGACGTCCGGGTTCGGTGTCCGACCGAGACGGTACTCCGCTAAGAAATATTCAAAGACGCGGTCCCAATATTCCTTTTCAAAGTTGACCGCGTAATACGGAATCCCGATTTGGTTCGCGACGGCGATGACGTCTTCATAGTCCTCTGTCGCCGTACACACACCGTTCTCGTCCGTGTCGTCCCAGTTTTTCATAAAAATCCCGATGACGTTATACCCTTGCTCTTTTAACACATGGGCCGTCACCGATGAATCGACGCCACCTGACATGCCGACGACGACCGTCGTCTCTTCAGGGGCTTTCGTGCGTAAATTCATCTATCTCACTCCGTTCATAAATGTCGAGACGACTTCTTGTAGTCGCTCCGCGAGCCGTTTCGCGTCCTCGACCGAGTTACCGTGGCCAAAACTGATTCGAACAGACTGACGCGTCCGCTCTGAATCCCCGTACATCGCCGACAATACGTGGGACGGTTCGACCGACCCTGCCGTGCAGGCACTTCCGCTTGAAATCGCCATGCCCCGCATATCCATCATGATGAGGAAGGGTTCAAGGTCAATTCCAGGAAGGTATAAGTTCACGATGTGAGGTAAACGATTTGACCCGTTCACCTCATAAGTTACGCCTAGTTCGTCAAGACGCTGACGTAGTGCCAAATCGAGCGACTCATAGAGAGTCACTCGGTCTTCACGCTCTGCCATGACGAGTTCAGCTGCTTTTTGGAATCCGACGGCACCCGGAACATTTTCCGTGCCGGCTCGACGTTTACGTTCTTGTTGTCCACCGAAAGAACGTGACGCTAATTTTACACCTGTTTTCATGAAAAGAAAACCGATACCTTTTGGCCCATTCACTTTATGTGCGGACGCCGACAATAAATCAACATGAATCGCCTTCACATCAATTTCTTCTGTACCAAGCGCTTGTACCGCATCCGTATGGAAGAGAGCCTGGTGATCTTGTAACAACTCACCGATTTCGTGAATCGGTTGGCGCGTCCCGACTTCGTTATTGCCATACATGATCGATACAAGAATCGTGTCATCCCGTAAGGCTGAACGAACGGCGTCGACAGTGACGGCTCCCGAAACATCGACATCGAGATACGTGACGTCGAAGCCCTCACGCTCGAGCTGTTCCATCGCGTGAAGCACGGCGTGGTGCTCGACTTTTGTCGTAATGATATGTTTGCCTTTTTCCTGATGGGCATGTGCCGCACCGAACAAGGCATAGTTATCCGACTCCGTCCCACCTGACGTGAATACAATCTCGTTCGGTGAAGCACCAATCCACTTCGCGAGGACGCGACGTGAAGAATCGAGCGCCGCCCGGGCGTTACGTCCAATCCCATGGATGCTCGACGCGTTCCCATACGTCTCTAAAAAGTACGGTGTCATCGCTTCAAGGACTTCCGGTCGCATCGGTGTCGTCGCAGCGTGATCAAAATAGTTCATCTAAGGTCACCTCGTTCTTAAATATAAAACATGTAGCCGTCTGACTCTTCTTCAGCGAGGTCCGCGAGTGTCGTTTCGTCAAGGACGGTATCGATGGCTTCTTTGATTTTATCCCAAAGCTTGCGTTTCACCGCATCATCTGCTTCAGAATCTTCAACGATGGCTAAAGGTCCCTCGAGCAAGCGAATGATTTCACCTGCTGTCACTTCTTCTGCCGGTTTGACGAGTTGGTAGCCACCGTACGCACCCCGTACACTCTTGACGAGTCCCCCGTTACGAAGTGGACCGATCAATTGCTCCAAATAATGCTCCGGCAACTCATGGCGTGCGGCAATCTTCTTTAAACTGAGCGGCTTGTTATCTGTTTCACGCGCTAATGCAATCATGATCGTTAAGCCATAGCGGCCCTTTGTAGATATTTTCATCTTCAAGTCTCCTTCTGTTATACTAATCGAACAAACGTTTGTCGAAAGGAATGGTTACGTATGCCTGATTTGTTTCATCAATCGAATGGCGGACCGCTCGCGAACCGCATGCGCCCCGAAACGTTAGATGACGTGATCGGACAGCGCCATATCATCGGCGAGGGCAAGCTGCTTCGCCGTGCCATCGAAGCCGACCGACTCGGTACGATTATCCTATATGGTCCACCTGGCACCGGTAAGACGACACTTGCCCGTGTTATTTCGAATTACACGAAAGCGACATTCGTCCAATTGAACGCCGTCACGGCCAAACTCGATGAATTGCGGAACGTCATTCGTGAAGCGGAGTCCCGGTATGATTATGAGGACGAACGGACGATTCTCTTTTTAGATGAGATTCACCGGTTCAATAAGCTCCAACAAGACGCGCTCCTCCCTGCCCTTGAGTCTGGCAAGCTCGTCCTCATCGGAGCGACGACCGAAAACCCGAGTTTTGAAGTGAACGCCGCTCTCTTGTCACGGGCGACCGTATTTCGACTTGAGCCACCAGGTGCCGAGGAGTTACGTATCGTCCTTGAGCGGGCGCTACACGACTCACGTGGTCTCGGAAATTATCCCGTCAAGATGGATGAAGCTGCTGCAGACCATTATATCAAAATGGCGGATGGTGACTACCGTGTCCTATTGAACGCACTCGAACTCGCCGTCTTGACAACGCCAGAAGTGGAAGGACAGATTCACATCACACTTGAGGTCGCGGAAGAGTCGATTCAACAGAAGTCGATCAAATACGATAAGACGGGTGACCGACATTATGACGTCATCTCGGCGTTCATCAAATCGATCCGTGGGTCTGACCCGGATGCGGCGCTCTACTGGTTAGCCGTCATGATCGAGGCTGGCGAATCGCCACGCTTCATCATGCGTCGCCTTTACGTCCATGCCGCCGAAGATATCGGAATGAGCGACCCGAACGCACTTCTCATTGTCGATGCAGCAGCACGAGCGAGCGAGTACATCGGTTTCCCGGAAGCCCGCATCCCGATTGCCGAGGCTGTTCTCTATTTGGCGACCGCACCGAAATCGAACGCGGTCATCACCGCGATTGACAAGGCGCTCCATCACGTCCGGACAGTTGAGGGTGGGCCTGTACCCGTACACCTGCGTGACGCCCATAGTCCAGGAGCACGTGAACTCGGAAACGGGGTCGGATACAAATATCCACATGACGAAAAAGACGGATTCGTTCCTCAGAACTACTGGCCAGAAAACTTAGCCCGAAAACGACCAACCTACTATAAACCGACGCCACGTGGATTCGAGCAACAAATTCAAAAACGGCTCGATTATTGGGAAAAACGACGCGACTCGAAATGAGCCAGCGTCGTTTTATTTTTGGATGCGGTTGATTTCGACGCCCGCTTTTTCAAGCAAGTCGTTGATGACATAACCGGCAGCGACAAGCCCTGCAACCGATGGGACGAACGCGTTCGAGCTCGGTGGCATCTTCGCTTTGCGGATCGGCGCGTCTTTCTTCCCGACGACTTCGTTCACGTCTTCGCGTGTCACGATGGGAGACTCATCTGAGAAGACGACTGGGACGCCTTTGTAGATTTTTTCTTTACGTAGACGGGTACGGACCATCTTCGCGATTGGATCGTATGACGTATCTTTAATGTCGACGACTTTAATACGTGTCGGGTCCATTTTGTTCGCCATCCCCATACTCGAGATGACCGGGATACCGCGACGCTTACATTCTACGATCAAATGAATCTTATAAATGATCGTGTCTGACGCATCGATGACGTAGTCGATGTTTTGAGCGAAGAACTCTTCGTATGTCTCTTCTGTATAAAACATTTTCAATTGGACGAGGTCTAAGTCCGGGTTGATGTCGAGGAGACGCTTGCCCATCGCTTCGACTTTCGGTTGACCGACCGTCGACAACAGTGCATGGATTTGACGGTTGACGTTCGTGATATCGATGTCGTCTTTATCGACAAGGACGATGCGTCCGACACCGCTGCGGGCAAGTGCCTCTGCCGCGAATGAGCCGACGCCACCGACTCCTAAAATCGCGACCGTTTTATTCTTTAAAGCATCAAGGCCTTCAGAGCCGATGGCCAATTCATTACGTGAAAACTGGTGTAACATATTTCTTCCTCCAACTAATCCTATTTTCTCATACTATTTTACTCGGAATTATATTCAAAAAAAAGACGTCTCGCGACGTATTTACAAAAAAAAAAATCGATGGGGCCCGGAGTGCCGTGACGATGCCTTGCTTTTGAACCTGCGTATGCAGGTGGGTGACCTAGCGTTTCCTTCACAAGTCCTCCTGCACGTGATGAGGCAGTTGATCCGGTTAGCAGTTCGGTCTCCCGTATTCAAAGTGTTGGCTCAAAATAACGAAGGCGGCTCTCGTACACCTCAGGTATCCCATCTGTTGATTTAACTATAGCGCTTCTGTAAAAAGAAGTCAATGAGAAACGCCGACTTCTCGTGACAGTTTGGTCACAACCATTTGTTACGAAACGCACGGTCCGGATCATACGTGAACTGTTGACGCTCGATGTTGAAACGGCGGTCCCTTGAGTCGTTTCCGACACCCGCTTGGTACGCCCAATTCCCCCAATTACTCGCCACGTCGTAATCGATCAATTTTGATTCAAAGTAGGAAGCCCCGTAGCGCCAGTCTTGTTTCAACTCCTTTGCGAAATAGTTGGCCACGATTTGTCGTCCCCGATTGGACATCCATCCCGTCGCGTTTAACTCACGCATGAACGCATCGACGAAATCGACGCCCGTCTCTCCTCGTCGCCATGTTTCTACGACATCCGGATCGACTCGCCAGTCTTTTCGTTTCGACCGGATGCCTTGTGACCGAAACAATTTTTTTCCTTGTTCGAGTGCGACCCATTGGAAAAATTCACGCCATAATAGTTCAAAGTACAACCAGTACGTCGATTCATTTACCCCATGTGTTCGTTCATGCGCTTCGAGTTCAAAAAACACCCGTCGCGGGGATAACGACCCGTTCGCTAAATACGCTGACAGCTTCGTTGAGTCATCAACCCCAAATCCATTTCTCGTTTCCTTATACGTTCGAATTGGTACGGACAAATAGTCGTTCAGCCGACGTTCGCCACCTTTGAACAGAAACGCCGTCCTCGGGTCTTGCTTTACTTCTTGAATCGAAAATGGGAACGTCACCTCGCGTGTGACAGCCGTAGCCTTCCGGGAGATCAGTTCGCGGGGTCGTACATCATATTCGACCGCTTTTCGAAACTCTGTAAAGAGAAACGGCATTTTCTCAAATGGGATATCTTCTTTTTCAAATAAAGTAAATCCTTCGAACGTCTCGTACGTCCCTTTCCATCTTTTCATCACTTCATTTTCACGTCGGCGCTCATTGTACCCGACGGCCCGTTGAAACAAGAGACGGTCGGATGGATCGAGCGTTTCGAGCGGATGACCGACATGCACGTAAAATGGGATTCCGAGCGCATCGAGTGATCCGGCCACATCTTCTAATGACTCCTTCAGGAAATGCAGTCGTTCGTTCCCGAGCGGAATGACGCCATAACGGTTTTCAACGAACTGATTCGGACTGATGAAAAAATGACCTTCGATCGGATCGTCATGGCGAAGCGCTTCCTCGAGCGGCAAATGATCATCCACACGTAAATCGTTTTGGTACCATATGATTGTTTTCATCAATAGACCTCCTCTACTTCTTAGTATGATGGGTTTATAATTCATTCATGAGTATGGAATGTGCTCATGATATGTTTTCAAAATCAAATTCTGTGGAATATATTGTTTTAGAAGAGAAAGGGGTGCAACATAATGGCTAAGAAAGGCAAAATGGGAACATTGATTAAAATCGCGACGGCGGTCGCACCGTTCGTCTACGATTACTATAAAAAGAACAAAGCAAAGAAATCACCGAAGAAATAAGTCCTGCGTCTCAGCCAACGAGCTGAGACGTTTTTTTCATATTTTGTAATCGCCTATGCTAAGATAAATCAATCATTCCATTGAAACGAGGCGATGTTCGTGCACGCAAGGTCCATCCACTTTTTACGTATTCTCTTTAAATGGGGTCTTTTCATGACCGGGTTGTTCTTACTCGCACTCGGATCATCGATCATGATCACGGCAAATCTCGGGGTGTCCACATGGGACGTCCTTCATATCGGGATCGCCCACCATCTTCCGATTTCAATCGGAACGGTCATTTTATGCGTCGGTCTTTTACTCGTTCTATTTAAATACATGCTCGACCGCATCCGTCCTCAGTTCGGGACTCTAGTCAACGCGGTGTTTGTCGGGGTGTTCATGAACTTGATTTTAAACGAGCAATGGCTCCCTGTTTTTGAAGGGATGATGGTGAATATCATGTGGCTCGCGTTCGGGATGTTTGTCATGGGAATGGGGGCCGGGCTCTATGTCGCTGTCGGATACGGGGCTGGTCCACGCGACGGATTGACGCTCGCCTTAGCAGATCGTTTCAACACGTCTGTCCGTGCCATGCGGACATGGATGGAACTGACCGCTTGTCTCATCGGTTGGGCACTCGGCGGGCCACTTTTCTTCGGGACCGTCTTATCGATTTTCCTCATCGGTCCATTCTTCCAGTTTTGGCTAGAACGGTTCCGCCTGTTCATCGCCTATGTCGATCGTCTCAAAGTAAAATTCGCATAAAAAGAGAGGAGATCTCCTCTCTTTTTATGTGTTCGGAATGAGCACAATCTTTCCGAACTTACCCGATTGTGTGAACTACTCGCCACTTATTTGCTTCGCAAATTGAAGTGGAAGCTTCTTGGGAAGACCGTGCTCTCACCAGCCACGGTTATGGACCAAGCTCGTCGGGCAGTCCCTGCCCTGAATGGTTGTCAGTCGGCTAACATCAATAGGTTGAGACTCGCGTTGATGTCACGGTCATGGTGCGCGCCACAATGAGTACACGTCCATTCACGGACATCCACCGTCTTCTTCTCGCCTTTTGCTCCGCAAGTGGAGCAGATTTGAGTGGATGCGTACCAAGGGTCTGCCTTGATGAGTGTCCGTCCGTAGAAGTTTGATTTGTACTCGAGTTGCCGGACGAACTCGTACCAACTGACATCGCCAACCGATTTGGCCAAGCGTCGGTTCTTCATTATGTTGCTCGATTTCAATGTCTCCACGACGATGACTTGGTTCTCGTCAACAATCCGTCTCGACAGTTTATGAAGGAAGTCCTTGCGTTGGTTGGCAATCTTTTCGTGTTTCTTCGCCAAAAGTAATTTGGCTTTTTCACGATTCTTGCTCCCGATCTTCTTTCGCGACAGCGCCCGTTGCGCCTTCTTGACCTTCGCTTCGGACTTCCGGAGGAGTCGGGGGTTGTCGATCTTCTCCGAGACCATCGCATCGTTCGTCATGACGGCGAAATGTTCCAAACCGAGATCGATTCCGACCTTGTTCTCGGCTGGAATCCATGGTTCATCGTCCTGTGTGACGAGGATGGAGATGAAGAACTTGCCTGTCTTGGTCATCGAGACCGTCGCCGATCGGATGACGCCCTCGAACGGGCGATGTTGTTCGAACTTCACGAAGCCGATTTTAGGCAGTCTCACTTTGCCGTCCTCGATGCGGATCGTGCCGTGCTGGTTGTTCGTCGTGTAAGATGCGCGCGACCGTCGTCTCGATTTGAAGACCGGGAAGCCGCCCGTCCCGGCGAAGAACTTCGCGAACGCGGTGTCTAGGTTCAGCTTCGCGTTCGCGAGCGCGAGACTGT
This sequence comes from Exiguobacterium sp. s163, assembly GCF_018617135.1. GTDB lineage: Bacteria > Bacillota > Bacilli > Exiguobacteriales > Exiguobacteriaceae > Exiguobacterium > Exiguobacterium profundum. Next base: position 148,733 of record NZ_JACSJN010000002.1, on the reverse strand, counting down.
CCGCCTCGGCGAGGAACGGGAACAGGGGCTTGTAGGATGCGGGTGTCGCCGGTTTCCGCTTCGTGTCGCTCCCCGCCTTCGCCTCCTCGCGGATGGCGATGCGGTCCTCGAGCAGCTTGTTGTAGATGAACCGGGCGCAGCCGATCGTCTTGATGAGGAACTCGGCCTGTGCCGGCGTTGGGTGGAGCCTGTATGTATAGCCTTTCAGCATGTCCGTCCCTCCTCCCTTCAGAAGATCGTGATGTGTCCTCATCATCCGATACCCGCGGAGGGGAAGGGAGAATCTGACGGAATCACGAACTTTTGTTCGCTACATATGTCACAGGGAGAGAAGAGTTTTGGACCGGGCGATTCATCACCCACCTACGCTGGGCTTCGCCCCGAGACGCTTAGAGGAGGGAGAATTCTCGCCTACTTCTGTTAAAATACGCCTGTGACTCACGTGCCTCTTCAAGCGGGAACGTCCGGTCAATGACCGGTTTTAGCTTCCCTTCGGCGATCGAGCGCAACATCTCCGCGAATTCATATCGTGTCCCGAGAACAGACCCGTACATCGCGATATGTTTCAAGTACAGCGTCCGGAAGTCGAGATGGGGCGTCTGTCCTCCCGCCGAACCAGAGATACAGAACTTCCCTCCCTTTTTCAAGATGTTTAGAGATAAATCAAATAGCGCATCTCCCACGACATCAAGGACCGCGTCGACCGGGCCACCGTTCGCAGCGATGATATCATCGGCGAGCATCTCAGAACGATAAGAAAACACTTCGGTCGCCCCAAGCGCTTTTAACTTTTGCTCGTTTTTCAAATCACCGACGATAGCGAACACATTCGCCCCGAATACGTTCGCCGCAATTTGGATGTTGAGTGAGCCGACCCCGCCACTTGCCCCAGTGACGACAATCGTCTCACCGGAACGGATGTGTAACTGCTCGTTCATATGCCAAGCCGTGAGACCACTTACGGAAAAGACTGCACTCTCGACGAAATCATCAAGCGGCATATCAAAACAAAGGTCAGCCGGCCATGATACATACTCCGCATAGCCCCCGTCATACTCTGATCCAATAAAGGACATATCGTCCGACAAGTGTTCCTTTCGCTCAGGTCCGCTCGAGGTGAAACGGTTTCGGGATATCGACCACTTGGAGTTGGTCAAAGTCCCCGTATCCTACGACTTGTACAGCTTTCATGGTATTTTGCCTCCTTCGCTTTCGTTCATCCATAAGTATTTACCCACGAAATGCTGTTATCACGCCAAAAAAGGGCCGCCCTCTATCAGGCAGCCCCCGATTTATAGTTGTTGACGTTGTAACAGGTTCGTGAAGACGCCACCTTTTTGGCTAAGTTCTTCATGCGTTCCATCTTCTACGATTCCTTCCGCCGTCACGACGAGAATGCGGTCGGCATTCTTTACTGTCGCTAAACGGTGGGCGATGATGAGCGTCGTTCGATTCGCCGCCAGTTCATTTAATGAATCTTGAATGATTGCCTCGGTTTCCGTATCGAGCGCGGAGGTCGCCTCATCGAGAATTAAAATCGGCGGATTTTTCAAGAACATGCGCGCAATGGCGATGCGTTGTTTCTGTCCACCCGAGAGCTTCAACCCACGTTCTCCGATCTGTGTGTCGAGACCGTGCTCGAGCTCTTCGACGAGCGTACCAAGATGTGCTTTTTCCACCGCGTGCATGATGTCGGCATCGGTCGCATCGAGTTTCCCGTAAGCGATATTCTCACGTAGCGTACCTGCAAACAAGAAGACGTCCTGTTGCACGATTCCGATTTGACGGCGTAAGCTCTCTTTCGTCATGTCGCGGATGTCCAGCCCGTCAATCGAGATGGCACCCTTTGTGACGTCATAAAAACGTGGAATGAGTGAACAGATGGTTGTCTTTCCAGCCCCGCTCGTCCCGACTAAGGCCACAGTCGTCCCCGCCTCAATCGACAAGTCGATATCTGTCAACACTTGACGGTAGTCTGAGTAGCCAAACGAGACGCCGTCGAATACGATATCGCCTTTCAACGTCTCGACTTCGATCGCATTCGCACGGTTCTCGATGTCTGGTTCTTCATCGAGCAACTGCGTGAATCGCTTGAACCCGGCCATTCCTTTCGGATACATTTCGAGAAGCGCCGTGATCTTTTCAATCGGCTTGATAAGTAAGTTCATGTACAAGATAAAGCCAACGAGTTGTCCGTACGATAATTGTCCTTCATACGTTAAGTACGCCCCGTAGACGAGGACGAGCAACGTCATGAGACGCGTCGTGATGTAAATGCCCGCGAGCGATGTACTCATGACACGATACGCTTCAATCTTCGAGCCACGATAGAAGTTGTTGTCTTTTTGGAAACGTCCGATCTCGAACGCCTCGTTCGTAAACGATTGGACGACGCGTGCCCCAGATACACTGTCCTCGACGCGTGCGTTCACTTCCCCGATGTTCGTGTACATCTTTTGCCACGCCTTGTTCATGTTCTTATTCGCATACGTGATCATGATGATGAGGAACGGTACCGCGACAACGGTGACGAGCGCGAGTTCAGGGTCGATCGAGAACATGATCCCGAACGCACCGAGTAACGTCATGATGGCGATAAAGAAATCTTCCGGTCCGTGGTGCGCCACTTCCCCGATATCGAACAAGTCGTTCGTGACCCGGCTCATCAAATGCCCGGTCTTATGATTATCAAAGAAGCGGAACGATTGTTTATGGATATGCGTGAACAGCTCTTCCCGCATGTCCGTCTCGATGTTGATCCCGAGCTTATGTCCCCAGTAGTTGACGACATACTGCATCATCATGGCCAATATGTAAAGAATCAACAGGCCGATGCTGACGATGATAATCCAGTTCCATTCCCCACCCGGCAACAAGTCGTCGATGAACCATTGAACGGCGAGCGGAAACCCGAGTTCAAGCAATCCGACGAGAATTGCGAATGAAAAATCGAGTAGGAATAACTTTTTATGTGGTCGATAATAACTAAAAAAACGTGAAATCATTCTCTCTTCCCCCTTCTCTGCATTAAGTGTACGCTTTTTTCCGAAAGGTGGAAAACAGGATGCATCCCTTTTTCATTCTTTTTTCAAACGGCGTATAATGAAAGTAAGGAGTGATACGCATGCATGTACACATTACAGATCGTGCCCTCGAACGAATCGAGGCATTGAAAGGCGAACGCGAGGGACAGATACACCTCTTTTACTAGACAGAAGGTTGTGGCTGTGGGAACAGTGGAATCTTCGAAATCCGATACGTCACGGAAACGACACCGGAAGACGTCGAGATTGACTCGAACCTTGGACCAATCTTAATCAAAAACTGGACGAAAGTGTTTTTAGACGAACAGATGAAAATCGACTTCCTCGAAGACCGTCGTACGCTCGTCTTGAAGAGTGACGGGCAAGTGTTCAATTCGAATCTACTCGTCACAGACGGCACAGGTTGTCAGTTGAACGTTCCGAGCCGATGAAACAGACGTTGAAACAACATCCGAGACTGCTCATTCTCTTCTTATTGAGTTTCGGTCTTGGACTGTTCGGAATCTATCTGGCATTCATCGATTCGGTCTATACGATGTCCGCCGTTATCGCCTCGCTGTTTGCGTTCGGGTTTGCGTTGCAGCGAACAGGTAAAGAAATGGAAAAATAGGGATATAAGGTATTTATACTCATTCCGTGTGGTACAATTTTGAAAAGGAGGTTGTATCATGTGGTTCAAAAAGAAGTTTCTTAACTATCCCACCGCAATCTGGGGTGTATTCATTACTGGACTTTGGGTATGGTTTAGCATCCGCTTTCAAGACAACTTATCCGCTTTTTTCATAAACTTTACGTATATCGGTTTTGGTCTTGCTGTCTTTCTTTTCATAGCGGTCGTTATAGAATCGAGTAAATCGAAAACTGATGCGAGTCATATAAATGATAGGTAATTAGTTTAATCAACAATGATAAGAAGGTGTCGTACCGTTCGTTCGACCCTTCTTTTTCTATATGCTTAAGGAGGATTTGAAATTGAAGCGCTACATGATTCATTGTCAAAACATCGACGTCCGTGTTACTGAATGGGGCGACCGCGATAAACCCGTCATATTTTGTTTGCACGGTCTCGGAAGTACCGCTCTCAGTTTCATCGAAGTCGCAGACAAACTAAAAGATGATTATTTTCTCCTCGCAATTGACGCACCGGGCCATGGTCTGTCCCAATCATTTCAAGATGACCAGACATACGATTTCCCACAATTTTGTGAGTGGCTGAATGAATTACTCGATATGCTCAATGTGAATCGTTTTTATTTCCTTTCTCATTCTTGGGGATCGTTCATTCACCTTTACTATTTGATTGAATATGGCACACGTGTCGACGGTTCGATCTTGATTGATGGTGGCTATCAAAGTAAGCGACTTCGTGGAGATTCTCCTGAAAGCGAAGCTGCATTTTATGAAAAGGACTTCGAAGAATATTGTGAGTCATGGAATGAATTTGAGACGATTGCGGTATACGATGGTATTTCAAGACGTTCATCGCTTTTAGACTTGGCCGCTCAAGACCTAGCTCTACATAAAGATAACCGCTACTATTGGCACGCTAGAGGAAGAACAGGTGCAGCGATTATCAAGTCGATGTATCGTAACGAAATTTTAGAGTTTTTGCCCCGTGTCCAAACAAACTTAATTACTCTATTGCGGGCAACACTTCCAGCAGAAGATGAGCCGTTTAAAGTCGATGCGTCAAATCAGTTAGCCAAATTGACTGGTGCCCTTATAAAGGCCGTTCCATCTACTTCGCACATGCTTCATTGGGACAACCCAGACCGAGTCGTTCAAGAAGTTAAAGAAAACTGGATCACATCTGTTTCCTTGTAAAAAAAGGAGATTCGCCGCGGCGAATCTCCTTTTGAATACTTATTTCTTCTCTTTAACTGCCGTACGAATCGATAACTCTTCGAGTTGCGCGTCCGCGACAGGGCTCGGTGCTTGCGTCAAGAGACAGCTTGCCGAAGCCGTTTTCGGGAAGGCGATTGTGTCGCGAAGGTTCGAACGACCTGCAAGAATCATGACGAGACGGTCGAGACCGAGTGCGATTCCCGCATGTGGCGGTGTACCGTATTCGAACGCTTCAAGCAAGAAGCCGAACTGTTCAACCGCTTCTTCTTGTGTGAAACCAAGCAATTTGAACATGCGCTCTTGAATGTCACGCTCATAAATACGCTGTGAACCGCCACCGAGTTCGTAACCGTTCAAGACGAGGTCATACGCAACCGCGCGTACACTTGCCGGATCTGTCTCGAGAAGATGGAGGTCTTCACGGTTTGGCATCGTGAACGGATGGTGGTTCGCATAGAAGCGACCGTCTTCTTCTTCAAACGTTACGAGCGGGAAGTCCGTTACCCAAAGGAAGTTGAACTTCGACTCGTCGATGAGACCAAGTTCGTGACCGAGCTTGACGCGGAGTGCGCCAAGGCTGTCTGCAACGACAGTTGGTTTCGATGCGACGAAGAGAAGAAGGTCACCTGCTTCTGCATTCGTTGCTTCAATCAACTTCTGCGCGTACGTTTCGTCGAAGAATTTCGCGATTGGACCGTTCAAGCCTTCCGCTGTCACTTTGAGCCATGCGAGACCTTTCGCACCGTACACCGCCGTGAACTCTTGAAGTTTGTCGATGTCTTTACGTGAGAAGTTGTCCGCCTCACCTTTGACGTTGATCGCTTTGACTTGCCCGTTTGATTCGAGTGCTGCATCGAACACTTTAAAGCCAGCACCTTTCACAGCGTCTGCCACGTCGATGAGTTCGAGACCGAAGCGCGTGTCCGGCTTATCCGAACCAAAACGACGCATCGCTTCCGCGTGTGTCATCCGCTCGAACTTCGCTGGCGTGTCCGTACGACCGAGCGTCGATTCCATGACTTGTCCCATCATCGATTCCATCATCGCCATCAAGTCTTCGATGTCCATGAAGCTCGTTTCGATGTCGACTTGTGTGAATTCAGGTTGACGGTCTGCACGAAGGTCCTCGTCACGGAAGCAGCGTGCGATTTGGAAGTAACGGTCAAATCCTGCGACCATGAGCAACTGTTTGAAGAGTTGTGGTGATTGTGGAAGTGCATAGAACTCACCACCATGGACACGGCTCGGTACAAGGTAGTCACGTGCGCCTTCTGGCGTCGACTTCGTCAAAATCGGTGTTTCGACTTCAAGGAACTCTTGCTCCGTCAAGAAGTTACGGATCGTGTTCGACGTCTTCGAGCGGAGACGGAACGTCTCTTGAAGCGCTGGACGACGAAGGTCGAGGTAACGGTATTTGAGGCGAAGGTCTTCTGAGACGTTTTCTGCCTCGTCACCGATTGGGATTGGTGTCATCTTCGCCGCGTTCAAGATGTTAATCTCGGACGCGATGACTTCGATGTTTCCTGTCGGCATGTTCGGGTTCTTGTTCTCACGCTCGAGAACCGTCCCTTTCACGTCGAGGACAAACTCGCTACGAATCGTCTCCGCGAGTTGGTGGACTGCTTCGTTTTCTGGGCGTACGACGACTTGGACGATTCCAGTGCGGTCACGAAGGTCGATGAAGATGAGTCCTCCGAGGTCACGACGTTTTTGTACCCATCCTTTTAATTGTACTTCTTGGCCGATGAGTGACTCTGTCACGCGGCCGTTCATATGTGTGCGTCCGATCATTGTCCTGCTCCTTCCGATAGTTCACGAATTTTGTCTGCGACGGCCGAGAGTGGCACGTCGACTTGTTCACCAGTCGTCATATCTTTCAAGGCGGCTGCCCCGCGCTCGACTTCATCATCTCCTAAGATGACTGTGAACTTGGCTTTCAGGCGGTCCGCCTGTTTGAATTGTCCTTTTAACTTGCGTCCTTGGTAATCACGGTCTGCCTTGAACCCTTCCATGCGGAGGAGTTGTAGGAGGCGTGTCGCCGTCAACTCGACTTCCTTCTCGCCTTGGGCGACGATGAAGACATCAAGTCCAGTCTCGAGTTCAGGTAAGACTCCTTCATTCTCCAATGCGAGGATGAGACGCTCCAACCCGATTCCAAAACCGATTCCCGGCATGTCCGGTCCGCCGATATCCTGTACGAGACCGTTATACCGTCCGCCGCCACAAAGTGTCGTGATGGCTCCGAATCCTTCTGCCTCGGACATGATTTCAAACGCCGTGTGCGTATAGTAATCGAGTCCACGAACGAGCGTCGGGTCGACTTCATAAGCAACGCCGAGTGCGTCGAGCTGTGCGAGCACTTGGTCGAAATAAGCTTTCGACTCTTCATTCAAATATTCAAGAATCGATGGTGCCGTCTTCATCGAAGGGTGATCGCGGTCGACCTTACAATCCAAGATGCGAAGCGGATTCTTATACAGGCGTGACTGACAGTCTTGGCAAAGTTCGCCTGCCACCGGCTCGAAGTGACGGATGAGCGCATCGCGGTGGGCGTTACGGCTTTCCGCGTCCCCAAGCGAGTTGACGACGACTTTGATTTTCTGAAGTCCAAACGACTTGTAAATCGAACAGGCGAGGCTGATGACCTCAGCGTCAACGGCCGGGTCACTACTACCGATTGCTTCGACACCGTATTGGTGAAGCTGACGGAAGCGACCTTTTTGTGGACGCTCATAACGGAACATCGGTCCCATGTAGTAGAGCTTCGTCGGTTGGTCCGGATTTCCGAACAGTTTGTTCGTCACGAACGCACGAACGACAGATGCCGTTCCTTCTGGGCGAAGCGTGTACTCGTCTTTCCCTTTCTTCACGAGCGTGAACATCTCTTTTTGGACGATGTCCGTCGTTTCCCCGACACTGCGTGTGAACAGGTTCGTTGTTTCAAAGATTGGTGTGCGGATTTCTTTATAGTTATAACGGGCGCTCATGTCGCGAAGCTTTTCCTCGACATATTGCCACGTCTCGACCGTGCCCGGAAGCAGGTCTTGTGTACCGCGTGGTGCTTTCATCATCACATTTCCCTCCTTAAAATACAAAAAGGCCCTCGTCCGCAAAGGGACGAGAGCCTGTGTAAGTTTCCCGTGGTACCACCCTCGTTGCAGAGCCATTACTTGAAACTCTGCCACTCGAAATCGGTTAACGCCCGATGAGACGGCTCCCCCTACTCGTTTTCAAGGGAGCACCTCCAAAGTGTCGTTCGGGTCATCATCCAGTCGATGCTTTCAGCCAAGGCATCGCTCTCTTTGCTGGTGGGTTGACCGTACTCTTCTTTATCGTAGGTGTTTGACTATATGCTTCATGATGCCGAATCAAGCCGGCATCTGTCAAGCGTTTTTTTCGAGCATGAGTGTGACCGGTCCGTCATTGACAAGTGCGACGTCCATCATCGCCCCGAAGCGTCCCGTCTCGACGATGAGCCCGTTCGACCGGAGTCGCTCATTGAATTTTTCATAGAGCGTTTCAGCGATATCCGGTTTGGCGGCCTTTGTGAAAGCAGGTCGCCGTCCTTTCATCGTATCTCCATATAATGTGAATTGCGAGACCGACAAAATTTGACCGGCCACATCTTGAATCGATAAGTTCATCTTTTCTTGATCGTCCTCGAAGACGCGAAGCCCGGTCACCTTGTCGGCGAGCCAGTTCACTTCCTCTTCTGTATCTTCATGTGTCACACCGACGAGAAGCAAGTATCCGGCGTTGATTGCCCCGACGACTTCTTCCTCCACTGTGACCGATGCTTCTTTCACTCGTTGCAATAATACACGCACGTTCCTCTTCCTTTCGTCACGTCATCATGACTCGGCTGACCGAATACACGTCTGAGATTTGTTTAATGCGCTCGACAACTTTCTGCAAGTGATTCACGTTCGGAATCGAGATCGTCATCGAGATGCGAGCTTGTTTATTTTGGTCGCCCCGACCACTGACGGCCACGATATTCGTATTCGTCGCCGATACCGCCTGAAGGACATCGTTCAAGAGACCTGAACGATCATATCCCGTGATCTCAATATCGACGTTATAGTTCTTCTCTTTCGCCTGTCCGACTTCCCATTCGACGTCAAGGAGACGCTCCGGATGTTGTTCGTTGACGATGTTCAAGCAGTCTTTCCGGTGAATCGAGACGCCGCGTCCACGGGTGATGTATCCGACGATTTCATCTCCCGGTACCGGGTTACAGCAACGGCTCATGCGCACGAGCATGTTGTCGATTCCTTTGACCGTCACGCCCGCCTCTGCCGTTTTCTTCTTCGGCGCCTGACTGACTTTCAATTCGCTGATGGCTTCAGAGAGCTCGAGTTTCGGCTCTTTGCGCTGCTTCTCCGTCAACTTATGCGCAACTTGAGCGGCAGTGATGCCTTGATAACCGACTGCGGCATACATCTCTTCCTCGTTTCCGAAGTTGAACTTCTCGACGACGATACTGAGTGCCGGCTCATCGATCACTTCTTTCGGTTCAAAACCGAGTTTCTTGATTTCTGCCTCGACGAGATCTTTCCCTTTCTCGACGTTTTCTTCACGCTGTTGACGTTTGAACCATTGACGAATCTTGTTCTTCGCCTGGCTCGAAACAGCGAGCTTCAACCAATCCTTACTCGGTCCGTAACTATGCTTCGACGTGATGATTTCGATGATGTCACCCGTCTCGAGTTTGTAGTCGAGCGGTACCATCCGGCCGTTCACTTTCGCACCCGTCATCCGGTGCCCGATCTCCGTATGAATCCGGTACGCATAGTCAATCGGGACTGAGCCCTTCGGCAACTCGAATACGTCTCCTTTTGGTGTGAAGACGTACAGCATGTCGCTAAAGAAATCAACTTTGAGGGACTCCATGAATTCCTCGGCATCCGTCGTATCCTTTTGCAGCTCGAGGATTTCACGAAGGTGGGCGATCTTCTCGTCGAATCCGTTCGTCGAGACGTTTTTCCCTTCTTTATACGCCCAGTGTGCCGCAATCCCGAACTCAGCGATGAAATGCATGTCTTTCGTCCGAATTTGGACTTCGAGCGGCTCACCTTTCGGACCGATCACGGTCGTATGGAGCGACTGATACATGTTCGGCTTCGGCATGGCGATATAATCTTTGAAACGTCCCGGCATCGGCTTGTATTGCGTATGGATGATTCCGAGCACGGCATAACAATCACGAATCGAATCGACGATAATGCGGACCGCCATCAAATCGTAAATTTCATTGAACTCTTTTTTATGCTTCACCATCTTGTTATAGATAGAATAGATGTGCTTCGGTCGACCGTTCACGTCGGCATCGATATGCACTTCCTCAAGAACCCTGTTCACTTCCGTGATGACAGAGGTGACGAGTGCTTCCCGTTCCGTCCGTTTCTGTTTCATCATCGAGACGATCTTATAGTATTGCTGCGGGTTGATATAACGTAACGAAATATCTTCGAGCTCCCACTTGATTGTCGAGATCCCCATCCGGTGCGCGAGCGGAGCAAAGATTTCGAGCGTCTCTTCCGCTTTTTGAACTTGCTTTTCTTTCGGCATATGCTGAAGCGTCCGCATATTGTGGAGCCGGTCCGCAAGTTTGATCAGGATCACGCGCACGTCTTCTGCCATGGCGATAATCATCTTCCGGTGGTTTTCAGCAAGTTCTTCTTTTTTCGATTTATATTTAATCTTACCAAGTTTCGTGACGCCATCGACGAGCATGGCCACGTCTGGACCAAAATCGTCCGTCAATTGCTGTAACGAAATATCCGTATCTTCAACAACATCATGCAAGAGCGCTCCAACAATCGTTGTGGCGTCTAAGCCGATATCAACGAGAATGCCGGCCACTTGGACCGGATGGAGGATATAGGGCTCGCCCGAACGTCGGAACTGACCGGTATGATGAAGTTTTGCGTATTCGTAAGCGCGTTTCACTTCGGCTATATCGTCGTCACCCATATACTCCCCGAGCGCGTCGAGAAGATCCTCAATACTTACGATTTGTTTTTTGGTCATAACATTCGACACCCTTTTTCTAACCGCTCCAATCGCCTCGGATTCGTCGCAGCATGGTAGTAGTTTGTATTCAAGATTCTATGATTTTTATAACCATTATCGAAAAAATCTGACGACCTGTCAAAGGTTGTAGGTTATTTTCCTTAAAAACTATTCAAAAACGGGAAGCATGTCGCTTCCCGTTCAAATTAGTCTTCGTAGCGGATGAGTGAGAACACGTCGTATCCTTCGAGACGCTCACGTCCACCAAGTCCATCGAGTTCAATCAAGAACCCGATTCCCGCAACAACTCCACCGAGTTGTTCAATCATTTTAATCGTCGCTTCAATCGTACCACCTGTTGCGAGCAAGTCATCCAAGATGACGACTTGTTGTCCAGGTTGGATTGAATCTTTGTGCATTGTCAAAATGTCCGTCCCATACTCAAGACCGTATGAAACTCGTACTGTCTCACGTGGTAACTTTCCTTCTTTACGTACTGGTACGAACCCGAGTTCGAGCGCATACGCTGCCGGGCAACCGACGACGAATCCGCGTGCTTCCGGACCAGCGATCAACTCCGCTCCACGTTCACGTGCATAAACGACGAGCTCATCTACTGCTTTCTTGTAGACTTCGCCATCTTGCATGAGTGACGTGATATCTTTGAAGCTGATTCCTTCCTTCGGATAATCTGCTACTTCTTTAATATGCTGTTTGAAATCCATTTTATGTGTATGCCTCCTGCATCTTGTTCGATCGCAACGATTGTAACCGCTCTTTGAGCTCCGCCAATGACGCGTATACGAAACGCTCTTCGAGTTGTTGGCGCCCAATCCGGCGTTGATAGCACGGCGCCTCGGTCAAATCGCGTTTCGGTGCTTCTGGATTGACTCCAGGCAGTCCGTCTTCCATTGTAACAAGAAATTCGAGTTCAGAGAATACTTGATGCATAAATTGAATCGTATTTTTTGACCATTTTCGCTCTTTTGACAGACGAATCAGGTTTTCACGTAGATTTTTCCGTTCGCACGTTGCCATATGGACATAATACGTTCGGAAATCCTCACGGGACGGAAGACGTTCAAAGAACGAGTCTCCTTGACCGAAGGCACAATAAATACGTTCGATCCCCTCATGAAGTTTTTCTGCGAGCACCTCTTCATCGTCCGGAAGATCGAGCAGAACGACGAAACGGTTGAGCGGTTCATCTCCTTCATGGAGTGGAAAATCTTCGTTCGTCCCTCGGAAAGATAAAAATGACGTCTGGTCTTTCGGCAAATCTTTCAAATCTTGCATTGATTTTTTCTTCCCACGATAGTCAAACACTTGGAAGTCATCGACCCGTAAATCTTGAATCATGAGCTGGGGCTTACGCATTCCGTTCCATTCGTTGACTTGAAGACTTCCCATCACCGAGATATGAGCCATCTTTGAAATCTCTGAAACGACGTGCCCGAATCCAAATCCGATGCCATCGAGCTCACGCTTGTCTCCGGCGAGCTGTACTTTCAAATGCGTGGCATCCCGTCCGATTTGGCGAATATCTCGCAGTTTCGCATCTGCGACGACGACACGAGGGGATGGATTCCCCATACCAAACGGCGCGAGCTTTCCGATTTCTGAGATCAAGTCGAGCGAGACGTCGTTGACGGAGAGTTTCAAGTCGACGTTCACCCGTGGCACAAACACGTCATCAGGGATAGAATCCGCTTGACGGTTCAGCCGCTCTCGTAGTTCGGCGACATGTTCCGACTGAAGGGTCATCCCGGCGGCAGCTGGATGTCCACCAAAGTGTGGCAAAATATCTTCATTCTTCGAAAGTTCCTTGAAGAGGTCAAATCCATCGATGGAGCGCCCCGATCCTTTCGCCTTACCCGTCTCAGGGTCGTGGCAAAGGAGGATGACTGGACGATAGTACGCCTCGACGAGACGAGATGCGACAATCCCGACAACGCCAGGATTCCACTTCTCACTCGCCACGACGAGTACACGGTCCTCGGTCATCGATGCTTCAACGAGTTCTTTCGCTTCAGCAGCGATTGTCTTGACGATGTCTTGACGTTCTTTGTTTTGCTTATCGAGCTGTTTTGCGAGCTCGAGCGCTTCCTCGACATGTTCAGCCAGGAGCATTTGTAATGCCGGCATCGCTGAATCGAGTCGACCCGCTGCATTGATGCGTGGACCGAACGCGAAACCGACCGACTCTTCGTTCAATACGCTGTCACCGAGACCACATACTTCACGTAATGCTAGAATACCTGGACGTTTTGAAGCCTCGAGCGCGGCAATCCCCTTCTTCGCAAGCAACCGGTTTTCACCGTCTAACGGGACGAGGTCGGCAATCGTTCCGAGGACGGCCAAATCAAGGAGTTCTTCCGGCATTCTTCCTAAAACGGCGTGTGCCACTTTGAGGGCGACTCCCGCTCCGGCGAGTTTGTCGTATGGATACCCCGGGTCGATATGCGGATGAATGATCGCATAGGCGTCCGGCAATGTCTCTTTCGGCTCGTGGTGGTCCGTGATGATCAAATCGACGCCAAGGTCTTTTAAGAGTGTCGCTTCTTCAATCCCTGAAATTCCGCAATCCACCGTGATGACCAAGGTGAATCCCTCGTTCGCCGCCCATTGGAACGCTTCTTTGTTCGGTCCATATCCTTCCGTGAAACGGTTCGGGATATAACACTCGGCCATGACACCGATTTCGGTCAACGCGTGCCACATGACGGATGAGGCACTGACCCCGTCGACATCGTAGTCACCATAGATGAGCACCATCTCCCCATCGTCTGCCGCCTGTTTAATGCGGGTGACGACTTTCTCCATCTGTTCAAACAAGTACGGGTCATGAAAGACGAGTTCTTCCTCGGCATACAAGAATGCCTTGGCCGCTTCTACGTCTTGATGACCACGCTGAACGAGCAACGTCGCCAGTTGTGCTGATATATTTAATTCGTTTTGTAAACGCGTGACGTCGTCCGGATTTGTTTCCGGATAGAGCCACTGTTTTTTCGAATGGTACATGTCCTTCACTCCAATCAATTGTAGATTATAGCAGACCGCGTGAAAGATGTGCCGTCTTGACATTTGAAAAGGTCTCCCGATTGAAGGGAGACCCACTTGTTACGCCTCTGTGACCGGCGTATCTTTTTTCTTGTTGATTGTCGTGCGTTTGATGAGGAGCCATAAATACGATGCAATGAAGATCGAAGAATACATCCCCATGAAAAGTCCGACGATGAGCGCGAGCGAGAAGCTGCGAATCGACTCGGCACCGAACACGTACAAGGCAATCGCTGTAACGAGTACCGTGATGACCGTATTCACGGACCGTACGATCGTCTCTTGAATCGACTTGTTGATGATCGACTCATAGACTTCCATCGACTTGATTTTTCGTTCCTTTTCATACGACGTGATGTTCTCGCGGACCCGATCGAACGTTACGATCGTATCGTTGACCGAGTAACCGATGATGGTCAAGATCGCGGCGATAAAGTACAAGTTGACCTCGATCCCAAAGAGTGAGAATGCGACAATCATGAAGAAGGCATCGTGTAACATCGCCACCACGGTCGCAACCGCATAGGAGAACTGGAAACGGACCGTGATATACAGGATGATCCCAATCGACGCAACGGCTACCGCGTACAAGGCGTTCTTCGCCAAGTCACGACCGACTTGAGCCGAGACGGTGCTGATGTTCGGGTCGTTCCCGAATTGTTCCGTGAACGCCGTCTTGACGTTCGCGACTTCTTCTTGACTTAGTTGTCCGACGAACGTGACATATGCCAAACGTCCTTCATCTGCATACTGGACGCTCGAAATCTCTTGGTCAACTCCGGCATCGTTAAACGCTTTCGTGAATTCTTCTTGCGACACACGTTCTTCCGTTAGTACTTCGACCCGCGTCCCTGAAGCAAAATCGATTCCGAGGTTCAACCCACGGAAGAACAAGAGACCGATTCCGAGAACGACGACTGCCGTCGAAACCAAGAACATCGTGCGCATATGTTTCACGTAATTCCATTCAGTAAGCTTAAAGTTCACGGATTTCACTCTCCTTCACACCAAACCATCCTTTGCGTTTGTCGAACAGACGACTTGAGACAAGGAGGTGCATCAAATAACGTGAGATGAATACGTTCGAGATGAACGTCATCCCGATTGAGATCATGAGCATGACGGCGAACCCTTTGACCGAGCTTTGTCCGAAATAGAACAAGACCGCAGCCGAGATGAGCGTCGTCAAGTTGGCATCGACGATCGTACTGAGGGAACGACGGTTACCTGCACGGAATGCCGATAAGACCGATTTTCCAGAGCGGAGCTCGTCTTTGATTCGTTCCGCGGTAATGATGTTCGCATCGACTGCCATACCGACCCCGAGGACGAGTGCTGCAATCCCTGGTAGCGTCAATACAGCATTGATTCCGTTGAAGAACAACATGATCAAGTTGATGTACAGGACAAGCGTGATGATCGATACGAGTCCGGGGAGACGATAGAAGAACAACATGAAGAGGAATACGGTGATGATTCCGATTGTTGCGGCAAATACCGTTTCTTCTAAAGCATCTTGACCGAACTGGGCCGATACGGATGTAGAGTAAATCTCATCAAGTTTGACCGGGAGCGCCCCTGCGTTCAAGATGTCGGCGAGTTGCTTTGCACTCTCAGCTGTAATATCCCCACCTGAAATAATAGCTTTGTCCGATAAGATTTGACTCGTGACTCGGGCATCTGAAACAATCTTCGAGTTCTCTTTTTGAATCTCTTCCTCGTATGTGTCACCTTCTTCATAATCAAGCCAGATGACGAGACGATTTTCAGGTTCGGGAAGCTGTGCGATTTCAGCAGTTACTTCACCAAATTTTTCAGCCGATTGCAAGGTTAACTCAACAACCGGTTCTCCGCTGTTAGGATCGTACCCAAGGGCCGCACCACGAGGAGCCAAGTCTTTCCCATCGAGCAAGACGTTGTCGTTCACGTCACGGAATGTCAATTGTGCCGTAGACGAGAGAACCTCGCGCGCTTCGTTTTGGTTCGATACGCCCGCGAGCTGGACACGGATGCGATTGTTTTCTTCGATTCGAACGTCCGGTTCGGAAACTCCGAGGACGTTGATTCGGTTATTGATGGCGCGAACGGTTGCATTCATCGCCGACTCGTCGATGACGTCGCCGTCTTCGAGCGGTTGTACTTCATACAAAACTTCGAATCCACCTTTTAAGTCGAGTCCGAGGTTCGTGTTCTTGACGACCCATGGTGTCGTGAACACTGCGAGCAGGATTGTCGCAATCATGATGATCGCAAAAATCGCAATGTTGCCTTTTTTGTACATACGACTATTTCCTTTCCAAACCACTGTTCTTGATAAAAACTTCTCTCGTTAACATTACAAATTTTCTAAACATTTATCAATCATTTTCCTAAAATTGTAACGCCCTTCACAGATTGTTCGACTGAGTTTGCGTATAAGACTAAATGTTGCGTACGGGCAAAACTTCGTGTATGATGTAGCTACCATCACATCAAAATATCAAAGGAGTCTTTCCATATGGACAGCACAGTTATTTATGCCTTTCTCCTTACCCTATTCGCCGGTCTAGCTACCGGAATCGGGAGTATGATCGCATTCTTTGCGAAACGGACGAACACGGCATTCCTCTCCATCTCGCTTGGATTTTCCGGAGGCGTCATGATTTACGTGTCGTTCATCGAGATTTTCCCGAAAGCGCTCGAGGAACTCGTCGGCGCACACGGAGAATATACGGGTACAATCTACACCGTCCTCGCATTCTTCGGTGGGATGTTCTTGATTGGCATGATCGATAAGTTCATTCCGAAAATGGAGAATCCACATGAAGTCAAGTTTGTCGAGTCGATGCAGAATGACCCGACAACACATGAACTCGCAATGACGACGACAAATGAAGCGGCTCCAATCAATCATCCTGAGGTACAAAATCGACTTAAAAAAATGGGGATTTTCATGGCACTCGCCATCGGGATTCACAACTTCCCAGAAGGACTTGCGACGTTCGTCTCGGCACTAGATGACCCGACCGTCGGCTTAGCTATCGCCATCGCCATCGCCCTACACAACATTCCGGAAGGGATTGCCGTCTCCGTCCCAATTTATTATGCGACGGGCTCACGGAAGAAGGCGTTCAAGCTTTCGATGTTGTCAGGGCTTGCCGAGCCGGCTGGAGCGGCCATCGGATTTTTGTTACTCATGCCGTTCTTGAGCGACACCGTCTTCGGACTCTTGTTCGCGGCGGTCGGTGGCATCATGGTCTTCATCTCGCTTGACGAATTGCTCCCTGCCGCCCGTGAATACGGACACGCCCATCATTCAATGTATGGAATGGTTGCTGGTATGATCGTCATGGCGACAAGTCTAATCCTATTAATGTAACGAACAATGCCCTGACACGCGCGTCAGGGCATTTGTTATGTCGTTTTAAACAGATGGACGACATCTTTTAATTCAGACGACATGTGACTCATCGTTTCAGCGATGCCGTTGATTTCTTGAATGGCGGCAAGCTGTTCTTCGACGTTCGCACCGGCTTCTTCGACGCTTCGCTGTGTCGAGACGGCGTTTGTCGACATATCTTCAACAGAGACGGCAACTTCAGTCGTATTGGCGCTCACTTCTTCTGTTGCTGCCGCAATCTCACTCATTTGACGGGACGTCTCTTCGATGACCGATACGATCTCACGGAACGCCTCGGCCACTTCTCCCATTTGCGATACCCCATTCTCCACATGTACGCTCGATTCTTCGAACGCCGATTCGACTTGCTCCGTGTCACGTTGAATGTCGCGGACGACGGTCTGGATTTGAATGGCGGATTGTTTCGATTCCTCGGCGAGTTTCCGGACTTCAGCCGCGACGACGGCAAACCCTTTTCCGTGCTCACCCGCACGTGCTGCTTCAATCGCCGCGTTTAAGGCAAGTAAGTTCGTCTGTTCCGTGATCGCCGTGATCGAACGGGTGATTTTCTCGATTTCAAGCGATTGGTTCGATAGACGGTTCACCATCTGTTGAGTGAGCTCGTTGGCACGGCGAATTTCTTGCATCCGTTTCTCTGCCAATTGAACGGTCTCAAGTCCACCGTTCGCCGCCTCAAGTGTATGTATCGTCTGCTCATTCACACCTTGTGAGGCCGCAGCGATTTGATTCAATCCATCCACCGCTTGATTGACGCCAATCGTCCCTTCTTCTGCTCGCTTCGAGGATCCTTGCGCAGCCACGTTCATCTCTTCGAACAACCGGGACACGCCTTGGGTCGTTGTCGCGACATGGTCTGTGCTTGCGTAAAGTTCTTCAGAATATGCAGTCACTTTGTCCGACGCTTCACCAACCCGACGAATCAAGCCGACCAGATTATGCTTCATTTCATTGAACGCCGTAACCAGGTCTCCTAGTTCATCGTTTGAGGCGACTTCGATATCTTCTCCAGTCAAATCCCCTTCTGCCATGATGCGTGCTTGACGACCGAGTCGATTGATCGGTTTTAGGAAAAGCCGTTGTAGCGCAAGTAAGGAAAGAATCCCGATCACGACACCACCAACACTGATGAGGAGCATCCAAAGGATTGAACTTTCTGCATCTGCTTGTACCGCTTTCGTCTCAGACTCGAGGAGCTCCCCTTTGTATTCGACAAGGTCGGTCACGGTCATGCGTACCCGATCCGTCGTCGGTGTCACACTCGTGTTGAGAACGGTTTTGAAGCCGATTTCGTCTTGTTGTTGACGAAGTTCGACGGCACGATTCATCTCACGGTCTAATAGCTCGTTAAATTTCTCCAAATCTCCCAACCAAGACAAGATCTTCTCATCTGAAGAAGATGCCTTGAGTGAAGCCATCAATTCGTCTCGTTGTTCTTGAACTCCCTGGAGACTGATGAGCGTCTTCGGATTGGCTACAAGCATATAGTAGTTCAAGTAGCGTTCAGCATCCGTCACCGCTAATGATAGATTCTCTGCAAGCAGCATCTCCTGCGTGCCTTCACTGAGGACCCGGTCATAGGCGGCAGTCGATTGTCTCAATTGATAAGATCCGAGCGCGCCGACAATGACGAGCGCAATGATCGTCGGAATGAGCGCGATGGACATCCGTCGTCTCAGCGACGAGCGTCCTTTCTGTTTCGTACCATTTCGTTTTATGCTCCATCCTTTCCACTTCTTCATCTGTTTAATCAATCGTTTCACGTCCATGTCATTCGTTCTCCTTCATCTCGGATTTCTTCTCAACTTGAGATTAGTGCAAACGTTTTCATTAATCAAATCGATTTTTCGAAATGAGGTGGATAAATTTTGAATCGGATTCGTTTTGACAAAAAGAAGTCATCTTTGTATACTTTAAATCGTAATAATTACGTTTTTAAAGGATTCTCTATGATTGTGGAAAATACGAAGTTATTAATCATTGGTGCTGGTGTACACGGAATGACCCTCGCCATCTCATATATGGAACAAGGCGGGTGCTTGGAGGATTTGATTATTGTCGACCGTCTCACTGACCCGTTATCGAACTGGAAACAACAAACTTCATCCATCTCTATGTCGCACCTACGTTCGACCCGAGTGCATCACGATTCTTGGTCCGTTCGCAAGAGCCGTCTATGGCGGACAAGAAGCCGCTCGAAGAATCCTCCCCCAATTTCTAGCCACACAAAAAAGCGTCTGACCATGATGGTCAGACGCTTACTTGCTTATTCCTCAAATGAGGCATTCGCTTTTTTCACGACTTCCGCAATTGCGCTTCGGTTGAAGCGGAGAAGCGATTGATCGCATTTCAAAACGACATGTGTGTCTTCGATTTGATGAACGACGCCGTGTAAACCACCGATTGTGACAACGCTGTCGCCACGCTCGAGGGCGTTTTGCATCGCTTGTACTTCTTTTTGGCGTTTCGTCTGTGGACGAATCAAAAGGAAGTAAAATACGACGAAAATCAAGATCATTGGTAATAACGCAACGAGTGTTTCCATGAGTAACATTCACCCTTTCCTTCAATATCAGGTTCATTATACCGTGAAACTGAAGCATTGTCACACAATGTCCGACATGATTGCTTAGAAATTCTTCGCGTTCGGCTTGTTGTAGCCGTATTCTTCGAAGAACTCTTCTTTGAAATCGAGCAAGCGGTCTTCACGAATCGCTTGACGAACCTGCTCCATCAACTTCACGAGGAAGTGAAGATTGTGTGTCGTACACAAGTGAAGACCAAACATCTCATCCGCACGAATCAAGTGGTGGACGTACGCACGCGAGTAGTTCTTACACGTATTACAGTCACACTTCTCATCAATTGGACCGAAGTCCGTCTTGTACTTCGCTTGTTTGATCGTGACGCGACCTTTCGACGTCATGAGCGTTCCGTTTCGTGCAATACGTGTCGGAAGGACACAGTCGAACATGTCGATTCCGCGAATCGATCCTTCAATTAACGCATCCGGTGAGCCGACGCCCATCAAATAACGCGGTTTGTTCTCTGGCATGAGCGGCGTCGTGAATTCGAGGGCACGATACATGACGTCTTTCGGTTCACCGACCGAGAGACCACCGACCGCATATCCTGGGAAATCAAGTGAGACGAGGTCTTGGGCGCTTTGACGACGAAGGTCCTCATATTCTCCACCTTGGATGATGCCGAAGAGCGCCTGGTCTTCTGGACGTTCGTGTGCCTCGAGGCAACGTTCCGCCCAACGGCTCGTCCGCTCGACCGATTTTTTCATATATTCATGTGTCGCCGGATAAGGCGGGCACTCGTCAAATGCCATCATGATGTCCGACCCGAGCGCGTTTTGAATCTCCATCGCTTTTTCTGGTGACAAGAATAACTTGTCTCCGTTCAAATGGTTACGGAAATGAACGCCTTCCTCTTGGATATTTCGGAGGTCGGCAAGTGAGAACACTTGGAATCCACCCGAGTCCGTGAGGATTGCCCCGTCCCAGTTCATGAACTTATGAAGTCCACCGGCTTGTTTGATGACCTCATGTCCTGGACGAACCCAAAGGTGATACGTGTTCGACAAGATGATGTTCGCACCCATCGCCTTGACCTGTTCAGGTGCCATCGTTTTGACGCTCGCTTGCGTCCCGACCGGCATGAAGACCGGTGTCTCGAACGACCCGTGCGGCGTATGGACGATTCCGTGCCGCGCTCCGGTCTGTTTGCATGTGTGGATGTGTTCGTATGTGACTGCATGTTTTGTCATTTTGTTACTTCCTTCCTCGTGATGAGCATCGCATCTCCAAAGCTGAAGAAGCGGTATCGTTCTGCGACCGCAGTCCGATAAGCGTGTAAGATGATGTCGCGCGTCGCGAACGCCGAGACGAGCATGACGAGCGTCGATTTAGGCAAGTGGAAGTTCGTGATCAATCCATCGATCGCCTTCAACTCGACACCCGGGTAAATAAAGATATCCGTCCAGCCCGATGACTCGACGAAGTCCCCATGGTCTCGCATGATCGTCTCGAGTGTCCGCGTCGATGTCGTGCCGACCGCAAAGATGCGACCGCCATTCGCTCGAATCTCTCGAAGCGCAGCTGCCGATTCAGCCGACAACTCGAAATATTCACTATGCATCGTATGTTCCTCGATCGAATCAGCCGTCACCGGACGGAACGTCCCGAGACCGACGTGAAGGGTGAGCGGGATCAACCGAACCCCTTTCGCTTTCGCTGCTTCGAGCAGTTCCTCGGTGAAATGAAGACCGGCTGTCGGAGCGGCCGCACTGCCTCGTTCACGGGCATAGACCGTTTGATAACGGTCTTGGTCATCGAGTTGTTCGCGAATGTACGGTGGGAGCGGCATCGTTCCAAGCTCGTCTAAAATCTCATAGAAGATGCCGTCGTAGTCAAACTTGAAACGACGTCCGCCTTCTGGGAGCTCCTCGACGCATTCAGCTTGGAGAAGACCGTCCCCGAACTCAACGATGGAGCCAACACGAACTTTTTTCGCTGGTTTGACGAGTGCTTCCCATACATCATCTTCCGTCTGCTTCAACAAGAGCAGTTCGACTTTCCCGCCTGTTTCTTGCTTCGCCCCAAAGAGACGTGCCGGTAAGACGCGCGAATCGTTGACGACAAGCGCATCCCCTTCGTTCAAGTAATCGAGCACGTCACGGAAATGACGATGCTCGATGTCCCCTGTCTCGCGGTCTAATACGAGCAAGCGTGAGCTCGTCCGATCGAGCAATGGGACTTGCGCGATCAACTCTTCTGGCAATTCAAAATCATAATCGTTTACGTTCAATTGAATGTCTTGCATACCTTACTCCTCTTCCTCTTCATAACCAAAATGCGACTTGGCAAACTGTGTGATCATCCGTCCTCGCGGCGTGCGCTGCAAGAATCCTTGTTGTAATAAATAGGGCTCATAGACATCCTCAATCGTCTGAGCATCCTCACCGATGGTCGCGGCAAGCGTCTCAAGCCCGACCGGTCCACCTCCGAACCGCTCCACCATGGCCCGAAGCAATCGATGGTCGACTTCATCGAGTCCGAGCGCATCGACGTGTAGCCGGTCGAGCGCATCAGATGCGAGCACGGGATCGATTTCTTTCGTACCAGCCACTTGTGCGAAATCACGGACACGTCGTAAGAGACGGTTCGCGATCCGTGGCGTCCCTCGTGAGCGTTTCGCAATCGCACCGCTCGCCTCAGGTGAGATGGAGAGGCGGAACAACTGGGCCGTCCGGCTGACGATGGCTGCTAACTCATGTGTTTCATAATATTCGAGCTTCAACGTGACACCGAAACGGTCACGTAAAGGTGCCGACAACATCCCGGCCCGCGTCGTCGCCCCGACGAGCGTGAACGGTGGGAGGTCGATGCGGACGCTTCGTGCCATCTCGCCTTGCCCATAGACGATGTCGAGACAGTAATCTTCCATCGCCGGATAAAGGATCTCTTCAATCGTCCGGCTCAAGCGGTGAATCTCGTCAATGAACAAGACGTCTCCCGGTTCGAGCGTCGAGAGGATTGCGGCCAAATCACCCGGTCGTTCAATCGCCGGGCCGGCGGTCGTCTTGATTCCGACGCCCATCTCGTTGGCGATGATTTGGGCGAGCGTCGTCTTCCCGAGTCCCGGGGGACCGTATAAGAGCACGTGGTCGAGCGTCTCACTTCGAAGTTTGGCGGCCTGAATGAAGACGGACAAATTGCCTTTCGCCTTTTCTTGCCCGATATATTGCTCGAAGCGCTGCGGACGTAAGCTCCACTCTTCAGAGTCTTCATATTGCTGATGAGATTGTGACAACAATCGTTCGTCCATAGCTTCCTCCTTATTTCAGTAACAGCTGTAGCGCGCGTTTTATGTACGCGTCGGTCGTCAAGATTTCTCCGCTTAATGCTTTGCGGACTTTTGCGATTTCCCGTTCGGAGTAGCCGAGCGCGACGAGCGCCTCACACGCCTCATCGAGTTCAGATGCACCTTGGGCGAACAACCCTTCGTTCGGCACGTAATCCGGTGCGAGCTCGGATAACTTCCCTTTCAAGTCGAGCGCCATCTGTTTGGCCGTCTTCTTGCCGACTCCCGGGAACTTCGTCAAATACTTCTCGTTCTCGGTTTCAATCGCATCGATCAACGCGTCGATATCGCCGGACGCGACGATGGCAAGCGCACCTTTTGGTCCAATCCCGCTCACGCTGAGGAGTTTATTGAACAGCTCACGCTCGCGACGTGAACGGAAACCGTATAACGTCTGTTGGTCTTCACGCACATAATGATGCGTAAACACGATTACATGTTCGTCTTGTTCACGATAAAAAAACGGGTTAGGCACATGTACTTTGTAGCCGACGCCCGAGACATCTAACGTTATATATTCCGCACACACATAGGCGACGGGTCCTTTTACGAATTCAATCACGGTGTACTCTCCTTTTCGGTCGGAAAAACTGCATTTATTGTACCATAATGGGCGACACGAAAAAAGGACAGGCGTTTACCTGTCCTCAGCTTGTTGACAAATAACATGTTCGAACTCGTCCTTCCGGCGCCCACGCTTTCCGCAGGCAATCCCGGAGCCGCATCGCGACCTAGGTCGCTGCTGGGTCTCCGTCGGATTGCTTTCCTGTCGGAGTCGGGGCGCCGTCGGGCGAGCAACGCAAACGGTCGTCATCTGGCGGCCGTTTGTCTTCTTCCAAGGCCACGACGGCCGAAGAAAAAGCTCGGTATTTACTTTGAATCGATGTTTTAGGGGAAAGGGAAGGTAAACGCCGAGATCATCCGCCTCGGGCCGCTGTTCAACATCCGTTCCGTTCGTCAGACCGTGAAGGATGGATGGTGTCGACTTGTTGATCATCAGATCCGCCCCTGTGTGTTCTTCTCACACCATTATATGGGATGAAGGACAAAAGGTGACCAAGAACGGGCAGGCGAGACTCCCGAGGGAATAGCAAGCAAAGGGAGACCCAGCAGTGACGCAGTCGCGATGCGGCTCCCTGCTTGCTCCTAGGAAAGCGAGCCGTGCCCGGATTGGGCATAAGACCTATACTTTGTCTACAGTCTCATGACAGGCGTTTACCTGTCCTGAAGCGATTACCGTGCAAGCATTCGTTCAAGTGCACGTTTCGAGAACTCTGTCGTCTCATGATCGACGCGAATGATGTTCACAGGGTCCGTCTCGAGCGACTCGAGCGCCCACAGTAGATGTGGCAAGTCGATTCGATTCATCGTGAGGCACGGACACATGAACGGGTTCAATGAAACGATATCGAGGTGTGGGTACGTCGCCGCCAGACGGTTGACGAGGTTCATCTCCGTTCCGACCGCCCACTTCGTCCCCGGTGCGCTCCCGTCAATCTTGTCGATGATATACGATGTCGATCCCGCCTCGTCCGCAGCCTGGACAACGTCAAACGTACATTCCGGATGGACGATGATGCGACGATCCGGCTCACGCTCACGGAACGCCTGAATTTGCGATACCGTGAACTTCTCATGGACAGAACAGTGTCCCTTCCATAAGATGACTTTCACTTGCTCATCATCTCCCTCCGCGACCAATTCTTCACGGAGCGGATCCCAAACAGCCATCGCCTCGAGTGGGATGCCGAGATCAAACGCCGTGTTCCGACCGAGATGTTGATCGGGAAGGAACAAGATGCGTTCACCTGCCTCAAGCGCCCACCGGACGATTTCATGGGCGTTCGACGATGTAACGGTCGCCCCGCCGTGACGCCCAACGAACGCTTTGATGGCCGCTGTTGAATTGACGTATGTAATCGGGATGATGTCCTCTCCAAATCGTTCCGTCAGTTCTTCCCAAGCAATCTCCGTCTGATCGATATCAGCCATGTCTGCCATCGAACAGCCGGCACGCATATCTGGTAAGACGACAATCTGGTCGTCCCGCGTCAACATGTCCGCCGTCTCTGCCATGAAGTGGACGCCACAAAAGACGATGAATTCGGCTTCGCTCATCTGTTCTGCGAGCCGTGCGAGCTGGAGCGAATCTCCTGTCGCGTCCGCGAATTGAACGACCTCGTCTTTTTGATAATGATGGGCCGGTAAAAAGAGACGCGTCCCGAGTCGGTCTTTGACCGCCTGAATCCGAGTCTCCATCTCCTCCACTGACAGGTTAGCGTACGTCGGTGGGAGTGTTCCGAGTAGTTGCATCTTTCATTCCTCCTTGTAAATTCAAACTGCAATCGAACGCGCGTACCGAATGAGTCAATTGCCCGAGCGAGATGACATCGATGCGAATGCCTCGATAATCGTCAATCGTGTCGAGCGTGATGCCACCAGACACTTCAATTTTGATGTGCGTCGGTATATGACGGACCCAGTCCCTCAATTCATCTGGCGTCCGATTATCAAGCATCACGATGTCCGGATCGGCTTGAACCGCCTCCATCAGTTGTTCGAACGACTCGACCTCGACTTCAATCGGGGTCGTATGACCGACACGTTCCCGTGCGACTTGAATCGCATTCGTCACGCCACCCAGTGCGACGATATGATTGTCTTTGATCATGACGGCGTCATCGAGTCTTAGACGGTGATTGTATCCCCCTCCGACACGTACGGCGTACTTTTCAATCATCCGCAGTCCCGGGGTCGTCTTGCGTGTATCGGTCACGTGAATCGAGTCATCGTGTAACGCGTCCACGCACTGTCGTGTCATCGTCGCAATCCCACTCGTATGTTGGATGACATTCAACAGCACGCGCTCTGTCTCTAAAATCGCGCGCGTCTTCCCTCTCAAGACGACGAGTTCGTCTCCAGTGGTCACCGCTCTCCCGTCTTCTTGGCAAGAGAGCAATTCAAGCCGCTGCATGGTTGCCAGCTCTTCTACGATCGGTTTTCCACAGAAAACGCCCTGTTCTTTGGCGACAATCGTTGCGACCGACTCGTCCTGTCCATCAATCAGCGCACTCGATAGGTCCCCATATCCGATATCTTCAATCAAGAACTGACGTAGCTGTTCGCGTAGGTATATCGTATTCATCATTCCGCTCCATTTCGAGGATGCTTTGCGCGAGAAGACGCGCCGCATCGAGTTGTAAAGTTTGTTCACTTAATTGTCTTGTCACGTGTTTCGTCATGGTCAACGTTTGGGTATTTTGTAAGAAACCTTTCAATTCATCAAGACTTGGTGAAATCGTCAACCATCTTCCAATTTGAGCACGTAACGCTTGAAATGCCACAGGTGAGATGTCGTACACCAACGTCTCCTTCGTCGCCATGGTCGTCTGATTCAATCGCACCGCCCGCGCGACTCGTTTTCCAAACACCCAACATTCCAAAAGTGAGTTCGAGGCCAAACGATTCATCCCATGTATGCCCGCATCCGCCACTTCACCGACGGCATATAATCCGTCAACGTCTGTCCGTCCCATGTCGTCCACTTCGATTCCACCCATATGAAAATGGAGGCCTGGACGTACCGGAATGCGGCGAGGATCGATCCGGAGTTTGTCACATGTCAACGCAAGTTTTGGAAACCGTTCACGAAGCCGTGTCACGTTTGTCGTATCGAGATACACCGTCCCCATTCGTTCCGTCAGTATCCGCGCCACGTCATCACGAGGAGCGAGACTTCCGAGCGGATGATGCGCCATCACATGGTTTCCCTCTTCATCAACGAGCATCGCCCCGGCTCCCCGGAGCGCCTCGGTCACGAGATGAGGCTCGTCGGTCGCCAGTAAGGTGGGATGAAATTGGATCCGCTGTAAATGTGTCAGCTTGGCCCCACATCGATTTGCCAGAACGAGACCGTCACCGGTCACGGTACGCGCGTTTGAAGTCCAATCAATCAGCCCACCGATGCCACCTGTCGCCAATACGACAGCGCCGGCTTCAATTCGAATGGGCACTTCATCCCGAAACGCCATCGCACCGACGACTTTCCCGTCTTTCGTGATGAGATCGTGCACGAGCATCCGTTCAAATACATTCACGTTATCGGGCATCGACTGACGCAATTGCCTCATGACATGACGTCCAGTCTCGTCGCCACCGACATGAAAGATTCGATTCAATCGATGCGCGCCTTCACGTCCGAGGGCATAGCCGCCCTCTTCACGGTCGAACCGGACACCGAATCGTTCTATTTCTTCAATCGCTTGACGACCTTCTTCTACGAGAATGTCGACTCGCTCAGCGCACGATGTGTTTTTAGAGGCGAGCAACGTGTCTTCTTTATGGGCCGTACTCGATTTCTCAAGATACGCGCTCGCAATCCCGCCTTGTGCCAAATCGGAGTTGCTCTCTGTCATCTCACCTTTCGAGACGAGAAGAACAGAGAATGATGTTGGTAGATGCAAAGCCGTCGCGACGGCGGCAAGTCCCGTTCCGATAATCAAAATGTCAGTTTTCTCTATGTGTAAAGACACTTGTACATCACCTGTTTTTCATATGTAATGTTGACTTGTAAACTAGTTTCGCATAATTTTGTGTAGAAGACAACATGAGAAAAGGGGAGTCCATGATGAACCGCTACTTCGACTACGCCGCTACACACCCGATGACGCATGCAGCATTAGACCATTACGTGGCGATGGCCAAAAACGTTTATGGGAACCCATCATCACTCCATACCCAAGGTTATATGGCAGAAGATTATTTGACAGAGGCAAGACGCTTGATCAAACAGGCGCTCGGGCTTGATATGTTACGAGGAAAATTATTATTCACTGGAAGTGGGTCGGAGAGCAATTACATCGCACTGACAAGTTTACGTAAACGGATGAAGGGCAAAGAGGTGATCACGTCTTGGCATGAGCATGATTCCGTCGCCCTCTTACTTGAAGAATGGGAACGGGAAGGGGTAATCGTCCATCGGTTGAAACTGAAGGACGGGAAGTTTGATTTAGATGCGTTCACCCACCTACTCGACCGTGACATCGGGCTCGTCACGCTCCAACACGTCAACTCCGACACGGGTTGGGTGTTACCGCTCCATCACATCCAATGCCTCTTGAAATATAAAAAAATCCTCTTTCATGTGGACGGGGTCCAGGCACTCGGGAAAATTCCGATTTCTGTCGAAGGCATCGATGCCTATTCGTTCAGTGCCCACAAAGTGGGTGGACCGAAAGGGGTTGGCGCCCTCTACATGGAACGTTTGATTCCTCCCCCATACTATCCGGGGCATCATCAGTACGGGATTCGTCCCGGAACGATTGACGTTCCTGGAATCAGTGCCTTTGCCAAAGCACTCGGAGAACGGCAGGAACAATTGACACGTTTTCAGAGAAATTTCATGGCGTTTCGTGCTATCTTGAAAGAGAAGACGTCAGCGCATGTCCATTGGCTCGAGTTCGACGAACAAAGTCCCGCCATTTTCTCCTTCGTCTCCCATCAACGCGATGGACAATGGTGGATGACCGAGCTCGACGATCTCGGGTTCCAAGTATCGGCTGGGTCGGCTTGTCGAGCAGGCCAAAATGGACCAAATCGCATGCTCGAAGCACTCGGATATGAGACGAGCGCCTGTCATGGACTCGTCCGCATTTCCTTCGGCGCGCATACGACCGCCGAAGACACATCGGCCCTCGCCGATGCCATCGTCATTTTAGCAAGGAGAGTCGAACATCATGAACAAACGTTTAGCCGGTGAAGAACGCCGTCGCACACTATTACAATTGATTGAATCGAGCAATGAGCCGATCACAGGATCTGAACTGGCAAGACATGTATCCGTCAGTCGCCAGGTCATCGTCCAAGACCTATCGTTACTAAAAGCGAAAGGTCATCAAATCGTTGCGACCGCTCGTGGGTACGTCTACTTGCACGGAGACCTCACCCCATCCACCTATTCGAAAAAGGTAGCCTGTCGTCATACGGCAGAAGAGATGGAGGCGGAGATGAACGCCATCGTCGATGAAGGGGTCACCATCAAAGACGTCATCATCGACCATCCTGTATACGGGTCCATCACGGGACAACTCATGGTGAAGAGTCGCCGCGACGTCCGTGCCTTCCTCGAACGTGTGAAGACGCATGGGGCTTCCCCACTCTCCCAGTTGACGGGTGGTTTCCATATCCATACGCTCGAATCAGACCATAAAGAGGCAATCGATGCTGCGGTGAAAGAGTTGGACCGCCTCGGGATTCTCGTATCCGAATTAGATTGAAGAGACGTCACGAATATGTGACATCTCTTCTTTTTCTTTTCAGTCATGTCCGTTATACTGATGGATGGAACATCTTTCCTGAAATCATTTGAAAGGAGGGCTACGTCTTGAACGTCCTCGAGCATCTACTCGCCGTCTGTGGGGTCTTCAGCATTCCCATCGGTATCTTGGTCCAATTCATCCCGAACGAACTCGTTCTCGCATACGGCGGCTTCCTCGTCGACTCGCATGACGCGCCCTTCTTCCTGACGTTCCTACTGGCGTGGGTCTCCTTCACGCTCAGCCAAATCGGTCTGTACTGGATCGGTCGATATGGTGGGCGTCCCGTCGCGCTTAAACTGTATCGGTATTTTCGAATTCGGCAAGACAAGCAACTCCGGGCCGAGCGCTGGTTTGAGAAATACGGTGCATGGATCGTCTGTCTCAGCCTGTTTTGGCGTCAATTATTCGCCGTGAGCGCCGGCGTGATGCGTCTATCGTTCCGTAAGTTTTTGTCGGTGACGACCTTGATTTTCGCCGTCTGGTCATTCATCTTCATCCATGTCGGGATGATGCTTGGTAGCAACTGGCGCATGATCGGCCACTTCATGGACGATGTCATCCCCTTCTTGGCTCTTGCTGTCGGGATTATCCTCGTCGTTCGACATGTTCGTCAGCAACCAAAACGTGTGAAAGAATCAGCGTGACTTGCGCTGATTCTTTTTTGTTGGAAAGGGAAACGCTCACATCTGTCGAATAAGAACCATGTAAGCGAATCGCGGTCACACATATAGGACACCGCACAACGAAAAAGGAGGAATCATCATGTTCCATCGCCGTAAAACGTATACGATTCGACCTGAACGCCTGCAAGAATTCACCGACTTTTTCCATACATACATTTACCCGATCCAGGCGTCGCATGGCGCCCGTCTCGTCGGACGCTGGGTGACCGAAGACAAGTCCGAGGTCATGGCACTATGGGAATATCGGGACCGTGAACACTATGAGCAAGTCGAGCGGGATTATCGTGGCAGTACGTTGCGACGAGACGCCATGAAACAGCGGGCTCGCCTTGGAAAAGAGCTGTATATCAAGTCAAGCGAAGAGTTCATGATGCCGACCGGTCACTATACGCCACCACGTGCGATTGTCTGTGTGACAGCGTATATCACGAATGAAGCGGGTGAGGTTCTCCTCGTCAAAAACATGCATCGGAACGACTCGTTCGAGATGCCTGGCGGACAAGTCGAAGAACACGAGTCACTCGTTGACGCCATCCATCGTGAAGTGGACGAGGAAACGGGCGTGAAAATCGAGGTGGAAGGCATCACGGGAATCTATCAAAACGTGTCCTCCCGCGTCCTCTGTGTCACGTTCCGCGCAAAATATGTATCCGGTGACCTCAGACCGCAGGCTGGCGAGACACAGGAAGTTGGCTTCTATAAAGTCGACGCAAGTAACGTGGGTGACTACATCAAACGGGAGCACTTCCAAATGCGCTTCCTCGATGCGATCGATCCCGTATACATGCCTTACGCCATTTATAAAGTACGGCCATATGAACTGATTGAGCGCATTGAACGCCAATCCGTATGACGCAAAAAGGGATGATCCGCCATGTGCGAATCATCCCTTTTGTTTATGCTTCTTGCATGTCTTCTTGCTGAGATTGTCCAGTCTCCACTAACAGTTTCCGGACACGGCGTTTCTCCACATGGAGAACGGTGAACGTCATGTCTTGATACGTGACTTGTGCACCTTTCTCCGGGATGTCGCCGAGCAATTCAACGAACCAACCGCCCATCGTGTTGGAATCGACGTCTGGTTCTGCAATCCCCATCTCTTCCGCGAATTCATCAACGTTCATGTCAGCCATACACTCATAGACCCCTTCACGGAGACGTCTGAGATAGACGACGGATTCGTCGTGCTCATCCCAGATGTCGCCGACGAGTTCTTCAAGCATGTCTTCTAACGTGATGAGACCCGCCGTGCCCCCGAATTCATCGAGGACGACAGCCATGTGAGATTGTTTCTGCTGGAGAATCGGAAGTAGTTCAATCAATTTCGTCTGCGGTGACACGTACGTGAGCGGTCGGATGAGCGAACGGACATCCGTCACTTCATCCTTCATCATCGAACGCAAGAAGTCACGTTCTGACAAGACACCGATGACGTTGTCGATCGAGTCTTTGTAGACCGGTAAACGCGAATGTCCACCACTGAAAATCGTGTCTTTGATTTCATCGAGCGAATCGTCGATGTCGACGGCCAGAATATCGATTCGTGGCGTCAGCACATCATCGACCGTAATATCGTTGAAGGCAAAGGCGCTATGGACGAGCTCTGCTTCCGTCTCTCCGAGCACACCTTCCTCTTCTCCCATATCGACGAGCACTTTCAACTCTTCTTCGGTGACGGATGGCTCCTTGTCTTTCATCCCGATCATCCGCAGCGTCAACTTCTTCAAGCCGGTGAAAATCATCGTCACCGGTTTGAGGACTTTAACGAGGAACACAAGGATTCCACTGATGAGAAGCGAATACTTCTCCGCAAACTCTTTCGCGAGCGATTTCGGTAAAATCTCACCAAAAATCAAGATGATGACCGTCGTCGCGAACGTTGACACGAGAAGACCGGTTCCCCCACTGAAAATCGATGTGGCGATGGCCGTCGACACCGTCGCCGAACCGATGTTGACGATGTTGTTCCCGACGAGAATCGTCGAGAGGGTATCATCAAAACGGTCGACGAGACTGAGGACACGTTTTGCGGCTTTGTCGCCATCCTCTGCCATCCGAATCATCCGGACCCGGTTCACACTCGAGAGCGCCGTTTCTGCTGATGAGAAAAACGCTGACAACATGACGAGAACTACATATAGAATTATACTTGACGAGGGCACAGGGTCCACGTTAGCTTCACACTCCGTTTCTTCTTAACAAGTAATTTTTTTATTCCACAAACTCGAATTCGAAGTCGAGGATTGCCACGACACTACCGTCCTCGGCACCCAACTTACGAAGATCGTCATCGACGCCCATTTGACGCATTTGACGAGCAAATCGTTTGATCGACTCATCATGGTCAAAGTTCGTCATCTTGAAGAGCTTCTCGATACGAGGTCCCGTGATCACGAAGCGATCGTATTCATCGATGTGGATTTGATAGCCTTTCTCTTCCTTCTCATAACGATACACGACACGAGGCGTCGCTGTCTTCTCTTCGAGCTCATCGAGTGGGAATTCTGGTGTCGTATCGACAAAGTTCGCCACTTCGATTAACAAGTTGCGAAGACCGTCTTGAGCGAGTGCCGAGATCGGGAAGACTTTGACGTCGTCCCCTACCTTCTTCTTGAACTCTTCAAGATGTTCCGCTGCGTCCGGCATATCCATTTTGTTCGCCACGACGACTTGTGGACGCTCAAGGAGACGTAAGTTGTACGACTCGAGCTCACGGTTGATCGTCGTGTAGTCTTCGAACGGATCGCGTCCTTCCATACCGCTCATATCGATCATGTGAACGATGACTTTCGTCCGTTCGATATGGCGAAGGAACTGGTGACCGAGACCAACGCCTTGGCTCGCTCCTTCGATGAGACCTGGAAGGTCGGCCATGACGAAACTACGGTCGTCCGCTGTCTTGACGACACCGAGGTTCGGTGTAATCGTCGTGAAGTGGTACGCACCGATTTTCGGGCGCGCCGACGAGACGACCGAGAGAAGCGTTGACTTCCCGACAGACGGGAATCCGACGAGACCGACGTCTGCGAGGAGTTTCAACTCGAGACGCAACTCACGTTCTTGACCTGGTTCCCCGTTCTCCGCGATTTCTGGAGCCGGGTTGGCAGGTGTCGCAAAACGACAGTTCCCGCGACCACCACGACCACCTTTCGCGATCGTCGCTTGTTGACCGTGCTCGGTCAAGTCCGCGATGACGGTATCCGTCTCGGCGTCGAACACGATCGTGCCAGGTGGAACTTTGACGATGAGCGGTTTCGCTTTACGTCCGTGCATCCCTTTTGACATCCCTTTTTCGCCATCATGGGCGATAAACTTCTTCGAATAACGGAAATCAACGAGCGTCCGCAATCCTTCTTCTACTTCAAAGATGACGTCCCCACCGTGACCACCGTCACCACCTGCAGGACCACCGTCTGGAACGTATTTCTCGCGACGGAAAGCGACCATCCCTTTTCCGCCGTCTCCAGCTTTTACAAAAATATTAACCTGATCGACAAACATTTATTTCCCCTCCTTTATGTGAAACGTAGTGGTATCTACGTTCTGTTCGTACACATCGGCTGATGCCTTCACATCGTCCGGGACAGTGCCCGTGACGCGAACCATCAGTCCGTCCGTGAACGTCACATGAATCGGCCCATCCGTGTTGTCTAACAAGCGGACAAGCATCTCTGCCACTCGCGCGTCATCGATGGCGAGTTGGTCGGTTGAAATCGTATACGTCATCCGTCCCTCCCAATTCGCTTGAATCACGACTAGGCTCGTCTGTGGCACGTTCAAACGAACGAGCGCACTCTCTTCGTCGGCCTGTTTCCGATAGCGTTCGTAAAGTTCTTCGAGCTTAGTCGGATCGAGAGCCGCGTAGAGCGAGATCAATTGAAGCCGATTCATCCATTCGTGACGGACGGTCGATAAGAGCTCGAGTGTCTGTTCTGAATCCATTTGATCCTCTCCTAGAAAAAAAGACTCTAACCAAATAAGTGGCTAGAGTCTTCTGCGTCGTTCAACTTACGCGACTGGGTAAACGCTCACTTGTTTCTTGTCGCGACCAAGACGCTCATAGCGTACTACGCCGTCAACTTTCGCAAACAAAGTGTCGTCGCCACCACGGCCAACGTTTTCACCTGGGTGAATCTTTGTACCGCGTTGGCGGTAAAGGATTGATCCAGCTGAAACTGTTTGTCCGTCAGCGCGTTTTGCACCGAGACGTTTCGAAATTGAGTCACGACCGTTTTTAGTCGAACCAACTCCCTTTTTCGAAGCGAAGAACTGAAGGTTCAATTGTAACATGAGGTCCACCTCCTATTGTTCAATTTGGATATATTCACCGTAGCTTTGGGCGATCGTGTCTAACTGCACGAGCATCCCTTCTAATAACAGTTGGGTGCGTTCCATATCCTGCGGTGATAAGTCAGGATACGTCTCGACATAAAAGTAACCACCCTCTGTTTGATCTGCCATTTCTACAAGAAGCGATTGACCCGCAAGCGTTTCGACGGCGTTATAGGCACCAAAGATGATGGCTGAAACACCGGCGCACACCAAGTCAGAACCAGGTTCTGCAAAATTGGCATGACCAGTCACTTCGACGGAGCGAATCGACTTCGCCTCGTCTCGTCTTACCTTGACCCGAATCATAGCTTACGCTTCGATTTTCTCGATGCGAACTTTCGTGTAAGGCTGACGGTGACCTTGCTTACGACGGTAGTTTTTCTTAGCTTTCATTTTGAAGACAGTGATCTTCTTAGCGCGGCCGTGTTTTACCACAGTACCGACAACTTTAGCGCCTTCTACGAGTGGAGCGCCGACTTTAACATCGTCACCACCAACGAAAAGAACCTCACCGAATTCTACAGTACCTTCGACATCAGCATCGAGTTTTTCGATGTAGATCTCTTGACCTGCTTCAACTTTGATTTGCTTACCACCAGTTTTGATGATTGCGTACATATACGTGCACCTCCTTGTTAAACTCAGACTCGCCATCCTGGGCAGGGCAAAAACCTTTAAAAACCCGTTCTGTGCGGTTGTAGCCATTTGGGTGCTTCCAAACGAACTAACGTTATAGATAATACCATTCTCAATTAATCATTGTCAACGACGAGATAAGAAATTCTGACATTCTTCGGACGTCCCATAAAAGACGAACTCCGGCTCCCCTTCGACGAGGTGCACCTCAATGTCAAATCCGTGCCAAGAAGCGTCATGCCACTTATTAGGGAGTGAGAGCACGACCGCTTCGTACTGATCATTCAAATCAAGGAGCGACCGTTCAAACTGTGAGAAGATGGCCAATTTTGAAGGCTTGCCGGCATGAAACATCCGGTCTTGAATCGAGCGCCCGGTCCGTTCCCGTGACAGCTCGAACAGCCCCATCCGTGTGAAGCCGTACACTTCGACCCGTCGTGGGTCACGCGCCCCGAGTTCTTTCATCTTTTTAAGGAGACGGGTCTGCCCTTCCTTTGAACCACGTAAGAAATCGATGATGACCATGCCGCCGATATTTCGCAGGCGTAGCTGCTCCACGATCGAATAGAGTGCGGCTTCATTGATGGTATCGGCCGCACGCCCCTTGTCTTTGACGGCGACATTTTTGCCACTATTCACGTCGATGACGGTCATCGTCTCGACTTGTTCGATCAAGACGAACGCCCCACCATCCAACCAGACGGCACGACTCTCCAGTTTCTCGATGGCTCCATCGAGACGTTTCGCTTCAGGCATCCGCCCTTTTCCGATATGACGTTTCACGGGGACATCCAATCGTTCGAGTCGCGTTTGCCCTTCTTTGTCATTCAACAGCACGGACTCGACTGCATGACGTCTCACGAATTGTTCGCATAGTAGCTCGTCTTGCCCGAACCGTTGCTCGATCACTATGGTCGAACGGTTACGCAATCGATTCAGTTCTTCCTGTAACGCTTCCGGGGCCACTTGTCCGGCTTCCGTCCGAAATAAGACCCCTTCCTCTTCCGTTAAGTCGAGCGCCTTTGAGAGGCGGTCCTGCGTGACGAGGTCGAGTTTCCGGCTGAACAGTTGACGACGTCCAAATGGGAAATACACAAGATATCGCCCACCGAATCGAATGTTCTCTGTCACTTTATGATGCTTGCCGTTGATTCCTTCTTTTGTCACTTGGACGAGTCGCTTTTCTCCGACGACTGCCGCTTGCCCGATGGCGGGCACTTCCGGATACGAGGCGAGCGCACGGAGCGTCTCTGCGATCGGGAGAAAGTATGTCGTTTCCCCATCCGTCAAAAAGGCTGCCCCGAGTGACGGATGGATCCTTTCAATTGCGGCTTCGACGATGGTCCCGACAGACAGTTGGTCGACAAACCGTTCCTCGACTTCGAGTAATCGTTCGCCGTCCACGAGCATCGCCCGTTCGATGGAAGGTGTTCGTTCGTAGATTAGCTTCATCTGCATCACTCCTTTCGACAGAAAAAGGCAACTTCCGTTGCCTTTACGCTTTTTTCATTCCAAATTTCATCATGAGTCGTGCCCAGAAGCCGACCGGTGCCGTCTCCGTCTGAATCGACATGAGCGGGACCGATTCGCCAAGAATACGGCGCGTGATGTTCCGGTACGCCTGCCCGGCATAGTTATCCGGATTCATCGTGACCGGAACACCGCGGTTCGCGGCTGCGATGACTTCCTCATCGTCGATGACGACACCGAGTAAGTCGATCGACAGGATGCGCATGATGTCATCGATGTCGAGCATGTCGCCCGATTCGACGAGATGGTTCTTGACTCGGTTGACAATCAGTTTCGGCGCATCGATGTGTTCCGCTTGTTCGAGCATCCCGATGATTCGGTCTGCATCTTGAACCGCCGCTTTTTCAGGTGTCGTGACGACGATCGCCTCATCCGCTCCAGCGATGGCGTTCATGAACCCTTGCTCGATTCCAGCAGGACAGTCAATCAAGACGAAATCATATTCCGTCTTCAACTGGTCAACGATTTCTTTCACTTGTTCAGGATTCACTGACGTCTTGTCTTTCGACTGTGCGGCCGGGAGTAAATACATCTCCTCGAAGCGTTTATCGCGGACGAGCGCCTGATTCAACTTACATTGACCCGTGATGACATCGACAAGGTTATAAATGCTCCGGTTGTCGAGACCGAGAATGATATCGAGGTTACGCAATCCGATATCTGTATCGACGAGACAGACCGAGTGTCCAGACAAGGCGAGCCCCGTCCCGATGTTCGCGGTCGTCGTTGTCTTGCCGACGCCCCCTTTTCCTGATGTCACGACGATGGCTCTGCCGTTTTTAACTTCCTTTTCTGTATGTACAGGCTCCACTACTTGCTCCATTCCACTCACCCTCTCTGTAATTCCATTGCATATGCGTCTTTCAGACCCGTCATGACGTGGCGGAGACGTGTCATCTCAATCCCATCACTCGTCTGATACGCACAACCCATCTCAATCTCAGGAAGTTCTTCCTCGTCATCGGCTGTGAGTACATGTTCGCCGATTGCTAAAAACTTCGGATGGAGCAGGCTCGCGGTAATGACCGCTTCTTCCCATCCTTCGACACCGGCGCGCACATTTCCTCGTATCGTCCCTAAACAATAAATACTTCCTGTCGCCCGGACCTCTGACCCAGGATTGATATCCCCGATCACGAGCACAGAACCGTCAAACGTCAAGACTTGTCCACTCCGGATCGTCCCGCTGTGATAGTGGAATGTCTTTCTGCCGTACGTCGCTTTCGCTTCTTCTGTCAACATGACATCGCTCGACAAGTCTTCAATATAAAAAACGCCATGACGAGCGACGACCTCACGAATTTGACGTGACAGCTCCTCGTCAATATAACGAGTACCCGCGTGCAACTTCAGGGCAATCTTTCCGGACGGCGGCTCCATTTCTTGTAATGTCGCTTCTAAGTCCGTAAGCACCTCGTCGATGCCACTCTTCGGATTGAAGTGAATGGCAATGCCGTTGCGATGTCCTTTAATCGTAATGTGTCGTTTACGCTCCATCATGGCTACCCTCTTTTCGCAACAGGGCGTGTCGTCACATAACGCGTCATCGGATAATAAAGAATCACGATGGCGATGGCATTGACGAGCATCGTCCCTGGAATCTGTTCAACCAATAGTGTTTGAATCGTCATCAACGTCCCACCAATCGCCGCCATGATCCCGTAAATCGCAAAGGTGAAAACGAGAATCATAAACGTGAACGTAATGGTGACGGAGAAGAAGTTCTCACCTATATATTTTAACACGAAGCTGGCTAAGAGAGGAATGAGTGAAAAAGTAAATACATAGATTCCAATCAGGTCGGTGTAGACGATATCATACAGCAGTCCGAATACAAGCCCAAACCCGAGTGCCGTCTCCCATCGACCGTACAGACTGACAAACATCAACCCGATCAACGTCAACAAAAGAAACGGCGTGGCGTAGTGCCAAGAAAAAATCGATGCCCATGTTCCTTCAATAAGAAAAAGGAGGAACAGGGCGATGAACACTTTCATGTTACTCACCCGCTGCTCCTCCTTCCTCGGGACCCGTTAAAAACGGTTCGTCTAGTGTCCGATCAATCACGTACATTTGTGAGAACTCATTGAAGTCGGCCTCCGGTTTAATCCGGGCGACTTGTGAGACGCCATATTCATCCGTCTCGATCGATTCGATCGTACCGATGACGAGTCCAGCCGGATAACGTCCACCGAGTCCGGACGTCGATACGATTTCTCCTTCTTTCAGCTTGACGCTATTCGATACTTTTGTGAAGAACAATTCATTCGTCTCCGTGTCGAATCCGTCAACCGTCCCATACGTCGGTTTGCCGTCCGCATCTTTGACCACAGCCGAGACGTTGTTCGTCCGGTTGTTGTCGCTGAGCAGTTGAACTTGCGACGTATAAGCACTCGTCTGAATGACACGACCGACCATCCCGCTCGCTGCGGTCACGGCCATGCCCTTTTCAACGCCGCGTTCTGAACCGACGTTGATGGTGACGTAGCGTTGCCAATCGTTCGGTGTCCGACCGATGACCTCCGCCGGAATGAGGTCGAAGTCACGTAACGACTCGTCTCTTGCTTCGACCATCTTTCGAAGCTCCTCATTCTCACGGCGCAAATCATCCGCTTCAACCGATACCTCGGCGTACTTCGCCAAATGTTCTTTCAGCTGGCGGTTCTCTTCGTAGATATCGCGGACATCTGAGATGGACGAGACCGTTGAGTCCATCCACCCGATTGGTACCGCGAACACTCGCTGGAACGTGCCGACCACATCACGCGTGACATCTTGGTACCAGGCTGATTCCGATCGTCCTCGAATCGAAACACCTAAAATGACGAAAAACAAGATCAGTACAATTAGCGTGATGATGAGCTTTTTATTACGTACGAATCGGCTCATCGTGTCTCACCTCTCATCGACGTGACGAGATGCCTGATTTCGAACGGAGGACGTCCATCATTTCAAGAGATTTTCCAGTCCCGACCGCTACGCAGTCGAGTGGCTCATCCGCAACGAGTGTCGGGATGTGTGTCTCGTCTGAGATCACGTCGTCCAAGTTTTTGAGGAGGGCGCCGCCGCCAGTCAAGACGATTCCGCGGTCCATAACGTCAGCCGCAAGTTCTGGAGGAGTTTGCTCAAGCGTTTGCTTGACCCCTGCTAAAATCGCTTCAACTGTATCCGAAAGAGCTTCACACACTTCTGCAGACGTGACTTCGATTTGTTTTGGAAGTCCTGTTACGAGGTCGCGACCACGGATTTCCATCTTCTCCGCTTCGTTCGATGCATCGATGCGCGCCGAACCGACTTCCATTTTGAGCGTCTCAGATGTACGCTCCCCGATCATGAGGTTGTACTTGTTCTTGATGTAACGAATAATGGCATCATCCATTTCGTCACCACCGACACGAATCGATTGGCTTGTCACGATGCCGCCGAGTGAGATCACTGCGACTTCGGTCGTACCGCCACCGATATCGACGACCATCGAGCCAGTCGGTTCCCAAACTGGGAGGCCTGCACCGATTGCTGCTGCGAACGGTTCTTCGATTGTGTATGCTTCACGAGCGCCTGCTTGTTTCGCAGCGTCTTCCACGGCACGTTTTTCAACAGACGTGATACCGCTTGGGACACAAATCATGACGTTCGTCTTCGATGAGAACAAACCGCCTTTTGATTTTTGAGCTTGCTCCATGAAGTATTTGATCATCGTCGCTGTCGTTTCGAAGTCAGCGATGACGCCGTCTTTCATCGGACGACGTGCAGAGACGTTCCCCGGAGTACGTCCAATCATATCTTTGGCCTGGTTACCAACGGCCTCAATTCTACCTGTATCTGTGCGGAACGCCACGACGGACGGTTCACGAACAACAATTCCTTGACCCTTTACATAAACGAGCGTGTTAGCCGTTCCAAGGTCGATTCCGATTTCTCGGTTAAAACTACGAAACATAGGTGTTGCTCCTCTCTTCATTACACTATTTTTTATTATAACGGAAAAATCATGTTTGAAAACGTTCATTCGATTACAGGTTATTTACAATAACCGCATCTCAGTCCTGTCTCACCGTCTATTAGTTTGCCTTCTTTTCGGCAAAAAGGCAAATCAAAAAAGCAGACGCAAGTGAGCGTCTGCCTAAGGAGAGAACGGTTACAATCCCGGTTGGAGCGGAAGCAGTAACATCGCTCCGTAAAAGAATACCGAGAAAATCAACACCGGCCGAAAGAAGCGGGATGGCTTGAGTCGGGTCGCTCCTGCCAAAAAGCTCGATGTCGTCACGACGAAAATGTAAATTCCGATGTACATGAGTAGGAGGCGGACGAGTACCGTCCAGATGCCGAGTTGATTGAGTTCATTGAAAGAGAGCACGATCATACCGAGATAAGCGATGAGCGATAGAACTCCTACGCCAACACCGACGAGCGGCGAGACGCGGTCGAGCCAGTGGTCCTGATCGAACCGCATAAACAGCGCTGTGCTCACAAATAAAAACAGGATGAACACAACGATCGAGAAGATGGTTGGTTCTAGATGTATGTAACTCACAAAAAGCGATAATCCGACCATCAGGATCCAAATTATTTTTTCCATAAAAACACCTCATTTGTTTTCTAATCAACATCTTGATTCGATTAGAGAAAACTATCTTCATTCAGACAATTCATTCGAATGTTGTGATTTCTCTTTTCCTTCGTGAAAAATCATGCAAAGAGCTAAAATCAAACAAATCAATCCGCCCAGACCAGTCGTGATCAAAGATAATTGCTCACTGAAAAAGGATTTACTGACTGCTAAGAAAAGAAGAAATCCCCATCCGATCACATTCCATATCGTGATTCGCGACATTCGGTAACCTCCTATGTACAAACTTATGCATCATTATTTCTACGCTCTTCAAATTCTACACTTCCATTCATCGATTTCCAACTATATCCAAAATTTAATGAGGTGCCAGTGCTCTCGTAAACACAAAAAAGCAGACATCACGATGCCTGCTCTCTACTTCTCACCCATTCATATATCCCCGCTGCTTCATGCTGACGTAATGGTCTTCCCCGATGATGACATGGTCGAGACAGGCGATGCCGACGATATTGCCCGCCTCGACCAACCGTTCAGACACCTCGATGTCTTCCCGACTCGGAGTCGCGTCCCCGCTCGGATGATTGTGCACGGCGATAAAGCATGCCGCCGACAACTTGAGCGCCTCACGAAACACATCACGCGGGTGGACGATTGACGAGTTGAGCCCTCCGACGAAGAGTGTCTTCCGCGCAATCAGTTGGTTCTTCGTATTCAAATACAAACAGACGAAATGCTCCTGATTCAACAGTCTCAATTCATCCCGCAACAACTCATAGGCGTCTTGCGGCGAACGAATCGTCGGCATACTCGCTTTCGGTTCCTCGACGTATCGAATCCCGATTGTGAACGCGGCGAGGAGTTGCTCTGCCTTCTTCTTCGTCATCCCTTCGATCTTGCATAAATCGTGGACGGACGCTTGCGACAACGCCCGTAACGTCGGGTAGACGTCCGAGATACGACGAGCCGTCTCCATCGGGTCAGGTCCCCGTCCTCCGATTTGAAGCAATCTGGCGATTGCGGTCGCTACACTACGGTCAAACACCATGGTCATTCCTTCACCTACT
The DNA here is from genome assembly GCF_018617135.1 of Exiguobacterium sp. s163. Lineage (GTDB taxonomy): Bacteria > Bacillota > Bacilli > Exiguobacteriales > Exiguobacteriaceae > Exiguobacterium > Exiguobacterium profundum. Next base: position 106,366 of record NZ_JACSJN010000002.1, on the reverse strand, counting down.
TTCAAGTTCACAGAAAGCGAGGCGTCACCCCATGCCGGTCGAGCGTTTTGACGAGCGGATGAATCGGCAATCCGACGACATTATAAAAATCCCCTTCGATTCCTTCGACGAAGAGACCACCCGATCCTTGAATCCCATACGCACCCGCCTTATCGTAGGGCTCTGTCGAATCTAGATAATCCGCTAGCCAGGTTTCAGGAATCTCAGCGAACGTCACACGCGTCGACGTGACGAACAAATCTTGGGTCACACCGATGATACTCACACCCGTCAGCACTTCATGGGTCGAACCGGATAATCGTTCAAGCATCCGTTTCGCATCCTCCCGGTCTGTCGGTTTTTCTAAGATGCCCCCATTCAAGACGACGACCGTATCCGCGCCGATGACGATGGCATCACGGTGTTGCCTTGCCACATCCATCGCTTTCTCCCGGGCCAGACGAGCGACATAATCACTCGGTGTCTCCCGACCGTCTGTCCCTTCCGTCACGGTCGATGGGATGACCTCATGCTTGATTCCGGCTTTCGTCAATAGCTCGGTACGTCGCGGTGACATCGAGGCGAGAATGACACGCTTCTGTGTTGAATTCATTGTATCGACTCCTTCTCTTCTTCCAAAACGGCGTTCCTTCCCGTTTCGGTCTTCACTGTTGATTGTAGGCAACGTGCCTCCTAAACACAATGACCCGCGACGAAAAACACGTCCCTTCAATTGCGAAGGGACGTGCCGACTTATGGTGTCGTATAGTCGTATACCGGGATATCCTTTTGCTCAAACGCCGGTTCCGGAATGTATCGGTCTGGAACGAGTTGGTCGAGGTCCGGACGATAGAAGGCATCGAGCTCGACTGTAAACTCGAGCGACTGCACTTCTTCGACCGTATTCGGTCCCGTCTCGGCAGGTCCCGTGAATTGAACCGTCCGTAACACGTGAATCCGATTCATCGCCTCGATCGACTCCAAGAACGAGACGAGCGCTTCATACGTCTCTGCTTGAAGATTGACCGTCGAACGGACCGTAGAAGCGTTGACAGGTGCAACGTCCGTCGGTTCAGCCGGTTCGTTCGTCGCACTCACGTCAGCCGGATTGAACGGCTCGACCGTTTCTGGCACTTCCGACTCGGCCACGACGCCATCCGCAAATGCGATACTTGTCACATTGACACCCGCAAGAAGACTTGCCTGTGACAACGCCTCAACGACCGTGTCGAGGGCAGGAACTGTCGGAACGCGTGTCTGAAGCGTCTGAGAGTCCGCTACATCAACGGCTTTCCCTTCTTGACGCAACAACTCCAGTTTTGTTTGTTCGAGCGAGAGGTCTCGCTCAAGCGCTTCGACTTCTCCTTGTTTGACGTAGTACGTATAGCCAAAGTAAGCCGGTGCGATGATTGCGGCAAGGAGGCAAATCGCAAATAACGCATAGATTGTCGAACGTTTCATTGACTCACCACCTCCTCATCCGTGTCCTCTTCCTCTGTCAACTCGTCCTCAACGTCTTGGAACATGAACGTGAACTCTCCGATATAGCGTGGGAGCGGCTCTTCTTCAAATGAGTTCTCCTCTTCCTCTGAATCCACATCCGCTTTCAACTCCGTCGTCACACCGAGGAGTTTGACGTCGAGGAATCGCTCATCGGTCATGAGCGAGCGCTGGAATGCGTTCAAGTCCTCTAACGTCTCGAATTGAGTTCGGACGCTCATGATGGAGCCATCCGCGTAGTTATACGTCAAGACGTAGCCAGTAGGAGGCAACTGCTCAGTCAACGCGCGCAGTGCCGGCACCGCATCCTTTTCCATGTCGGTCAACGCCGTCACGGTCTGGTCGAGCGAAAGCACTTGTTGCGCTTTCGAATTCACTTGTTCCGTTTGATAAATTTGGACGAGCTGTAACTCTTCTTCGATTCGCGTCTGTTCTGCTTCAAGTTGGCCGACCTCATAGTACAAGTATCCGGCCGCCCCTCCTCCGAGAAGAAGGGCGACGAGACCTGTCACGATCGGCCAACGGAGTGTCACGTCCGTCGAATTGATGAAGTTCGTGTCCCGATCGCGCTGAAGCGTCGCCATCCCAAGGAGTGGCAACATTTGATGCGATAGCGGTGTCCCGTGAGCGATGGCGAGCGGTTGCTCGACACGCGTCACCGAGACGAGGGACTCAGCCTGAATCATACGGACGAGATCATCGACTTCCGGGACAGTTCCCGAAACGTATAGCTCATCGATGGCTCGACCATCCGTCCGCAGAGAATACCGATAGAAATCGAGGAAGCGAGCGAGTTCGTTCAACCAGTCATCCAACTGATTGGCCTTCATCTCGCCTGTCCCATCATATGTATAGGTCACGACACCATCTTTCGTCCCGACTTGATACGGGAGGTCTAGTTCGATCGAGCGGATGAAACGGATCTGCCCTTCCTCAAGGACGAGCAATTGATGCGAAAACGGCGTGATATGCCAGAGTAATGTCGATTGAAGCGGATCAATCTCCGATAAACGCATGATCCCATTGGCGACCGCGACAGAACGTGGCGTGATTTTCTTCAACGCTAAACCGCGTTTTTTCATGTACGCGCGGAGCGATTTCGTCAATTCGATCGAAACGGCATGCAACATGACGTCCGTCTTGACTCCGTCTTCTCCTAACACTTCATAATCGAACGACACATCATCGAACGGCAAGATGATTGAGCTCCCGATTTCCATGAAGAGATAGCCACGAATCTCGTCCTTCGGAATCGAAGAAGGAATCTCGACTTTTCGTGACAACACTTCGGTCTCGTCCAATGCGATTGCACACGTCATCCCGCGTCGCACTTTCAACTTGCGACAGAGCTCATCGAAAGCGAGACTGAACGCCGTCTCATCGAGAATCTTCCCTTCTCCGTATGCGTCTTTTGCTAACTGAACCGAGGCGCTTCGTTTGAACACCCCTTGTTTGATGACGGCCCCGTGGATGCTGAGCGCATCAAACGAAAAATACGCGACCGTCCCTTTCTCTATCCCACGACTCATGATCGTTTCCCCCTACATCAACTCAAAATACCAATCAAAAAAACTTTCACTAAACCAAAACGTCAACATCGTCCCGAGCGCAATGGACGGGACGAACGGAATCGGCTGTTTTCGCCCGATTTTCTTTGTGGCCATCAATCCAATCCCGACGACCGCCCCAATCAAGCTCGATAAAAATAAGGCGACGAGCACGTCACGTGGACCGAGCACAAGACCAATCATAGTAAACAATTTGACGTCCCCTGCCCCAAGTCCCCCTTTTGACACGAAAAAGACGGTCGCGAGGAGCGAAAATCCGAGCAACGCCCCTACAAGCGGGTTCCACCAAGATGCCCCTGTCAGATAGGTGAGGAGAAGTAATACCGGTGCCGTGAATTGCAAGATGACATTCGGCACGAGCATCGTCGATAAATCAGACATCGCCAAAGCGAGTAAGGTCGACAAGAAAGCGAACGCGAGTAGCGTCGTCACACTGAATCCGTAGAGTGAAAAGCTATAGCCATATCCAATGGCTCCAAGTAATTCAAAAATCGGATACGTCGGCGCGATCCGCTCGCCACACCCATGACATCTGCCTCTTAAGGCGAGATAGCCGAAAAGCGGGATGAGTTCCCACGGTGACAATTCGTGACCGCAAGACGGACAATGTGACCGCGGCGTCACAATCGATTGCTGACGTGGCACGCGGAGCCCGACGACGTTGGTGAACGACGTGATGACCGCCCCGAGGACGATGCTATATAGGAATCCAATCGATTCAATCAAGGAAGGATCCTCCTTTTGTCAGTATATGCCAAAAATAGAAAACCGGCTAGGCTGAGCGAGTGCCCAGCGCCAGCCGGCATAAACAAACATTAGTTAACTGAGTCTTTCTTCAATCCACTACTTGCAACCGTGCCTGCATCCGTAGCTGCAGTTCCGATATCTTTGGCTCCATCAAGCCATACTTTATATGAATACTTGTTGTTTGAATCTTTGATTACGTATACAACACCATTTGTATAATCCGATCCAAACGGGTCTTTCATCGTATCAATCATATTTTTAGCGTTGAGTTCACCCGTTCCTACGTCTCCAACGAATCGAATTACCGCTCCGTTACCGACTTCATTCGAAGCAACATACAACTTCGCCGCACTGACCATCTGCTTAGCATCAGAAACCATTGCATCCTTCTTCGAGTTCTCGATGATCCCACCAATCGCAACGACTGCGATGGCTGCGATAATCCCTAAAATAACGACGACGACGAGTAACTCGACGAGTGTAAGTCCACGCTCATCTTTTAACTGTTTGGCATCTTGCCAAATCATTTTCAACTTCTCTACCATGATTCATTCTCCCCTTTTGTGTAATGTGCTGTGATTAAACTAGATAAATTACTTAAGACCTAATATAAAAGTAGAACAATTTTACTATACCTTCTAAATATAGTATTGAAAAGGTATATTTTCAAAAGCTTGCATATTCCTTTACTGATTCTGAATATCACCATAGATTTGGAACATCGGGACGACAATCGAGATGACGATGACCCCGACGACGCTTGCCAATACGACGATGAGAAGCGGCTCAATAATCGACTTCAAGCGGTCGGTTGTCGTCTCGACCTCTGTCTCATAAAACTCAGCGACTTCGTTCAACATCGAATCCAAATCTCCACTCTCTTCCCCGACGGCGATCATCTGTGTCATGAGCGCCGGGAAATTCGCATTTCGCATGAGCGGTTCGTGAAGTGGTACACCTTGCGCCATCATTTCGCGCGCTTCAGTCAACCCTTTCCGGATGACACGGTTCGATACGATTCGCTCGGTGATTTCAATCGCCGTCAAAATCGGGACGGCTGCCTGTAGGAGGACTGCTAAACTTCGCGTCAACAAGGCAATCTGAGACTTCATCACAATCGTTCCGAAAATCGGCATCTTCAATAGCAAGCCATCAATGACGAACCGTTCCCGGTCCCGCTTCAACATCCAGGTGAAGGTGAGAACTCCGAGAATCGCGAGTCCAAGTAACAGCCACCAAAAGGCCGCGATGAAATCGGAGACTGCGACAACAATTCGTGTGATGAGCGGAAGCTCGCCACCGAGTTGACCAAAGATGCTCGCGAATGTCGGGACGACGTTTACCATCAAAAAGGCGACAACGCCGATGGCGACGATGGAGACGACCAACGGATACGTGAGGGCAGAAATGACCTTCCGCTTCACGTCATATTGTTTTTGGAGTTGGAGCCCAATTTGATCAAGCGCCTCCTCCAAGTTTCCACTCGTCTCCCCGGCAAGTGCCATCGAACTAAAGAAGTTCGAAAAGACGCGTGGGTGTTTTTTAATCGCCTCAGAATAGGCAATCCCTTCCTTCAAATCATCCTCGACTTGACTCAATGCTTTCTTCAATACGTTCGACTCGGTCTGTACACGTAAGATTGAAGTCGCACGAACAATTGGGACACCCGCCCGGATGAGCGTCGCGAACTGACGGACGTACATGATCAAGTGCTCGATTTTTACCCGTTCCGGAAGCAGATTCACTTCCATGTTCAGTCCGGTCGACTCGAGCTCGGCCAAGTCCGTTACGAGAATCGACTCTTGACGCAACTTTTCTTTCGCTTCCCGAAGCGAGACGGCCGTGATGCGACCTTTCTTACGCTTCCCGTTCAGGAGCTTTCCTTCATACTGAAATATCGCCATCACTCATCACCTCATCTCTTCTGTCGGAACGGCGTTTGGATTGATGATCCCTTGCCGAACGAGTTGTTCGATGGCGGCATCCATCGACTGCATCCCGTGCTGGCGACTCGTCTGGATGACGGTCGGCAACTGGAACTCTTTTTCATTTCGAATCAAGTTGGCAACAGCCGGATTCCCCAACATGATTTCCATGGCGGCGACGCGTCCTTTCGGCACATCAATCCGTGGAAATAACCGTTGACTCACGACGCCAAGCAGGACGTTGGCGAGTTGTGTCCGGATTTGGTCCTGTTGCTCAGCTGGGAACGCGTCGATGATTCGACTCACCGTCGACATCGCACTCGACGTATGGAGCGTTGCCATGACGAGGTGCCCCGTCTCTGCGGCGGTCATCGCCGTCGAAATCGTTTCTAAGTCCCGCATCTCCCCAAGCAGAATGACGTCTGGGTCTTGCCGTAAGGCAGCCCGTAGACCACTCACAAATTTCATGACGTCAGAGCCGATTTCCCGTTGGTCGACAATACTCTGGTCGTGGGAATGCAAATACTCGATCGGATCTTCTAGCGTGATGATCCGCTTTCGCTGCGTGCGGTTAATCTCATGAATCATCGCGGCAAGCGTCGTCGATTTCCCTGACCCTGTCGGACCCGTGACCAAGATGAGACCATGCGGTTTTTCAATCAAACGCTTCAACACAGTCGGCAAATTGAGTTCATTCAACGTCGGGATTTCCCCGGAAATGGACCGGAATGCGATGGCAATCGTGCCTCGTTGATAGTAGGCGTTGACCCGAAAACGGGAAACACGTGGGACACCGAACGAGAAATCGAGATCCCGATCATGCTCGAGACGTTCGCGCATATCATCGGTCATAATTTCTTTTAAATATCCTTCAAGATGGTGCGGTAATACCTTCTCCTCGCCCATCGTAATGAGACTCCCATCTACTCGAATAATCGGTGGGGAACCGGCTGTCAGGTGAATGTCCGAGGCACGTTTCTCGACCGCATTCGTCAAGATGGTTTCAATCGATTGATTAATCATAAGCATTCTCCGTAATGACCGTTCGTAATATTTCTTCTGTCGTCGTCAGACCGGCGGCGACTTTTTCTAACCCGTCCGCAAGCAGGAATGTCGCTCCTTGCGACTTCGCATAATCGACCATCTCAGACTCGGTCGCCTGGTTCATGATCATCCGGCGCAAGCCTTCATCGATTGGGACGACTTCGTGAATGGCGAGGCGCCCACGATACCCTGTGAAGTTGCATGACGAGCATCCTTTTCCCCGAACGATGTGGTCGATGTGTACACCCTCTGCGTCGAACAGGCTACGTTCGCTCTTCGATACCGGTTCGACTTGACCACAGTCACGACAGACGCGACGGACGAGTCGTTGTGCCACAAGTCCCGTCGTCGAAGCGGCGACAAGGAACGGCTCGACCCCCATATCGACGAGACGGGTGATGGAGCTGATCGCTGAATTCGTATGTAGCGTTGACAAAACAAGGTGACCCGTGAGCGAGGCACGAATGGCAATCTCAGCCGTCTCCGTGTCCCGAATCTCTCCGACCATGACGATGTTCGGGTCTTGACGTAAAATTGAACGAAGCCCTGACGCGAACGTCAAGCCGACTTTCGAGTTGACCTGAACCTGGTTGATGCCGTCAAGTTGATACTCGACTGGGTCTTCTACCGTAATGATGTTTTTCGTCTCATCATTCAGTTCTTTCAACGAAGCGTACAATGTCGACGACTTCCCTGAACCGGTCGGACCGGTGATCAAGATAATTCCGTTCGGACGTTTCAGCATGTCACGGTACGCCTGTTCGTTTCGCTCGCCGAATCCGAGTTTCGTCAAATCGGTCAGTCCTTGAGATGAGTCGAGGACCCGAATAACGATTTTCTCTCCATACATCGTCGGGAGCGTCGAGACGCGGAAATCATAGGCGCGATTGCGCAATGTGTACTTGATTCGCCCATCTTGTGGTAGGCGACTTTCTGTGATGTCGAGGTTACTCATGACTTTGAGACGCGTCAGCATGACGCTTTGAATCTTCTTCGGATAGACCGTCTCGGTACGCAAGTCCCCATCAATCCGAAAACGGACGTGGAGCTGTTTCTCATGCGGATCGAAATGGATGTCCGAAGCGCGTTGGTCGATGGCACTTAAGAACAACTGGTTCACGAGTCGAATAATCGGTGCATCGTCTCGACTGATTGTTTCCTGTCGCTCGATCTCCGGGGCATCCTCTTTCAAAATTTCGACGAGCGAATGGTCCATCTCATAGTATCGACTGATCGTCTTTCGAATCTGTTCTCTCGTCGCGATGCCGATTTCGATGTTCATCCCGGTCTGAAGACGGACGTCATCGATGGCAATGAGATCGAGTGGGTCGGCTGTTGCGACATGAAGCGTATTCCCGTTCAATTCAAATGGCATGATATCGTGCTTTTGTGCCAATGCTTTCGGTACGAGCTTCGTGACCGTCACATTGATGTCATAGGAGTACAACTCAATGATCGGCACATGCAACTGTTCGTGAATCATTTGAATCAACTGTGTCTCGGTAATATGGTTTAGTCGAATTAAGGCGTCCCCTAGTTTTTCTCCGGGACGCTTCTGTTCAAGCGCTTCATCGAGCTGATTCGTCGTAATAAGCGCAGCCTCGATCAGCATCTCACCTAATCTTCGTTTCGTTCGTCTCACGTTACTTCACCATCCTTTGAGGAGCCTCCTCCTGCTCGGCCTTGTCATTCCGTTCTTCGACAAAGACGCTCGCAGCCACCCCTCCAATCAACAATACAACGAGAACCAACCATGCCCACCATGTTTGTACGAGTGATTCCTCTACCATCACGTAGACGCCGCTAGATAAGAGTGCCGTCCATAGACTGATGACAAGTTTCGTTTCACGTTTTCGCATCATCGGAACGGATAAGGCGAACAGCGTCAATGTGGCGAGTACCCAAAAGCCGAGTAAAATCAAATAGCCAATCATCCGACTGCCTCCTCTTCTGCAGGTTCTTCTTCTAATACTGGCGGTTCTGCCTCAAACGGGTCGTCGTTCGAATCATTCGGGAACGGGTCTTCTTCTTCCTCGTCCTCATCCGGGAATGTCGGAATGACCGGTTCGACCGGATCTGGTGGCGGAAGCGGCACGGAACTCTTCGTCACGATTTCCGGTGTTGGGGCATAAAAATCAAACCCGAGTAATTCCATCGTCTCTCCTTCTTCAGTCACTGTGACCCGGTAGAGCTTACCTGACTGTCCATCTTGACCTGACTGGGTGACCGATGAACTGCCAGATGGGAGCGATGATGAGAAACGGACGACTTTTTGATGCGGTACCGTCTTCACTTCTTCCACTCTCGCCTCGAAAGCGGTGTCAAACGGTTGCCCGAGCAATTGGACCGTCACAGAACCCCCTTCATTCAAGACGAGGATGGCGTACGATGTGTCTTCTCGGTTTTGAACAGCAAAGTTTGAACGCTCATCGACTTTCGTGTCATAGCCCAGTTCCACCCCGGAAGGAAGTGTTTCATGCGGCACACGTTCAAGAATGGCGAACGGTGTCGCCGCAAACATGCGGTAGAACGAAGACCCGAGTGTCGTGAGCGCCTCGTAATCTTCTCCGAACGATTTAAGACTGAAGATGTCGCCCGCCGCCATCTCGAATCCGTTCATTCGATCAAGTGCTGACTGCATGGCTGGTGTCGGGCTCACGGTGAACGAGGCGACGACCTCGCTTTCCGCCGCGACTTGCTCTAATGTCACAGATGACTCCAACATTGATGCGGCATCCATCAACGCCGGGGCAATCATCGTCAACGTCACAGGCTGACCTTCGAGATAAGGCTCGACTTTCGTTTCATCTACAGATGTCAATAGAGGATAGGCACCTGTATCTTTGATGGAGTCTAACGTATTCGATACATCGAACGTCACGACCTCTTTGCCAACCTCCATGACCGTCCCATCCATCAAATTGATTGAAAAGGGTGCCGTATTAAAGTCTTTAATCGCATTATCGAGACGAACGTTCGCTTCTTCTTTCGTCATCCCTGATACGTCGACACCCGCGACCGTCGTGTCTTTTTTATATGTAGCACTCGACTCAGCGGACGCGTCTAAATAATTGACGAGTCCGATCGTCGGTAATGTCACGAGTACGACGAGTCCAATCAAAATGAAAAGATGCATCCCATACCGCTTCATGTAAAATCCCCCCGTGTCTAATCCGACTTCTATTCTATATATCCGTTCAGCGTATAACTTTAGTATAATATGTATTGTACAAAAAATAACATTTAATTCAGTATTGCATACGTTATTTTCCGATTGTTTTACTTTTTTTGAATAGGAGGTCAATGTCTTGTCGCATGCCGAAAAAGGTTTTACGCTCGTCGAAGTGCTCGTCTCCATCGTTGTTCTTTCCATTGTCTCATTTTCTTTACTTTCGATTTTCAGCCAAAGTTTGAAGACGACACACGACAGCCTCAATCAAACGATTGCGAACCAAGTCGCGCAAAACACGTTACATACTTTAAATCGACGGGCCGCGTCCGTTGATGAACCGCTCGAACTGCGTCAATTGTTGAATCGGGACGGGATCAGCTCGACGTGCGACTTCTGCGAAGATACCCGAATCCATGGGGATACGTATATCGCAACCATTCAAATGCTGTCCACTGCACCCGGACATACCATTGAAGTTGAAATTTCGGTGACGACCGACCGTTTGCAAACGCCCGTCACCTTGAAAGGAGTCATTTCGAATGCGACATTGCGCGAACCGTTCCCTGAAACGGCTGTCCCGACAACTGACTGAGATGGAGAAACGTGAAGACGGCTTCACGCTCGTCGAGTTGCTCGTCACAGTCGTCGTCGCTTCGATTTTAAGTGGCGTCATCATTACGGCCTTTATCACTGGAACGCTCGGTTTTCAAATGACGAACGAGACGAGTGACCTTCGAAGCGAGGCCGACTATTTGATTGCCTCCGTGCTCTCTGACGTGAACCGGACCGAATTCGACGCCGTGACGGAAGTGGACGGCTCGTTTCAATTTTATCGATTGTCCGCTCCAGACATATCGGAAGCCGGAATGATTTACCGGGAGGCGGGATACGTCCCGACCGACTTGGTTCTCTCAGAGGATTCGTTTACGCCTTCTAATCCACAAATCACAGTCGAACGGATGACCATCCAGTTAAAAGATCCCGTGTTCGATCCGAGACGCCCGACTTACATGACCGGTGGACTCATCGAAATCGAGATGGATTTGACTCAGTCGAACGATCCCGATTCTGTTACGACATTTGAAAGCTCCATCCCATTCTAAGAAAGGAGGCATCCTGATGCGAAAACGTGAAGACGGATATGTTCTCGTGCTTGTTCTCGTGACGATGGCAGCCCTCGCTGTTCTGTCACTTGCGGCCATGCAAGTCAACTTGGCGACGAATAAATTGACCGTTATCCGTACAGAAGATACTCAACTGAATGAAGATGCGAAAAGCGCACTTCGCCTCATCGCCGATGAGGTTCGGACCCAGTTCCCGCTCCATGGAGAAGCGGAAGTCCCGACCCATATGGAGTCGGAAGTGGCATTTCAAACTGCAGTACAATCGCTACTTGTCAGTGACGAGCCGTTTACGGATTTGACGACAGACAGCGAGGTCCGCTATTCCATTGATTTGAAGAAAGATGCGATGGATACGACGATTCAAACGGCACCGTTCACGACGATTCTCCAAGTGAACGTTACGGCATCGCGACAAGTGAATCCGGAACAACCGGAGCTTACCGTTGAATACACACAAGATTTATATTTGACGGCTCTCCCTTCCTTTTTATACTACGTCCTCGGGTCCGACCAACAGTTAGACGTAAACGGCATGCCGACGATTCAAGGAAATATCTATTCAGGTGGTCCCCTCGCTTTCATGCGCCAAGCGAACTTCCAATTGGATGGTGTGGCGAAGCAAATTGAAAATGTCGATTCCAGTCGCCTTCACTTGAATGGCCGAATCGATTTAGTCGAATTGAGCGATTGCTTGAGTTGCCAGCAAGAGAACTACTTTACAGTAGGTACGGAACAAGCTGGCGAAAAGGCGGACGCCGGGGTGTCCCCGAGTCGCTTTTCTCCATTCCAATACGACTACTCAATCATCGAATTTTTAAATCGACGACTCGACACACCGCTCGCCTACACCAATAACGTCGACTCAAAAATCTTTGGAGAAGGTCTGATTCGCTCGACCGATCAAGTATTCGAACTCGAAAGGGTTTTATCGGAAGATGGGACCTCGATTATCGAACGCCCGACTTCGTACTTACGGGCGGATGCTTATAACGCACTCACCGACCCGACCATCGTGACATTACCGGATGCCATTTCCGACCGTGCCATGTATGTCACGGAATCCATCACCGAGTCGAATGCCCCGCTCCTTTTTGACGGCGACGTCGTCATTGAATCCCTTGAGAAGCTGACGATTGCACGGCCCCTGATCGTACGTGGTGACTTGACTATTAAAGGGAACGTCTCCTTCAGTTCGACGGTCTACACGCTCGGCGATACGTTCATCGACCGAGCCAATATTCTTCCGATTGATGCAGACAAAGGGAACTCGCTCATTCTGTTATCTAAAGGAAAGATCCTGTTAAACCGAATCAACGAGTTTGACGACACACCGACGACGCTCCAGGCATTCATGTATAGTGACTCGAACGAACCGACCTATGTGTATGCGGTCGGATCCATTCTCGAAGTCAACGGAGGTCTGTATAGTAAGGGACCACTTGAAGTGAACGTCTTCAGAGGGGAATTTACTGGGGGCAACGGCTTAAGTCCAGCTGAGAACTTCGACCGTCAAGTTCCAGCTCACGAGGCCGAAAAGTCTCGATTGAAACTGACTTATAACGATTCCGTGTTCAATCAATTGGAAACACTCCCTGTCACGAATCAACTGCAATTCTTCGTCAGTCACCCTGTTCAATTGAAATGAATTCAAAAAATCGGCTTCCTCTCTGATTGAGAAGAAGCCGTTTTTTTTAGTTCCCCATCTTTAGAATGAGGTCCGAGTTGTAGTCTTTGGCCGTCTGTTCCATTTCCTTTGTCCATTGCGCGCCGTTGTCGAGAAGCAGTTGCGTTAACTCGACTTGATTGTGACGAACAGGCTGCAATAACACCGATTCGGTATCTTGAATCGTATAGCCTTGCCCGAGGAGTTCTTTGACCGCATCGAGATTCAACGAGTCGACCGCAATCCCAAGGAGTCGTTCGTCTTCAACGTAACGCATCGCCAGCTTCCATTGATCCGGACTGCCGTTCGCACTGAACAATGGTGTGATGACGGGCATCCCTTCCACTTCTTCAAATGGGTCAAGTCCTTGTTCGAAGTATGCTTCAATCACGTCTAGAGGTGCGAACGTCACTGCCGTGGCGAATTGCTCGGCTGTCGGCACAACTTTTTTGTCTTCTAGAACAAGTCGGACGGCCTCCCATTCTTCCCTTGCCTGTAAATCTGTCAATTCTTCTTCTGTCACCGAAGAGCGTTGACTCACTTCTTTTACTAAATCGTCACCGGATAACTGCGAGAGCTCGGGTTGGGATTGACTCCAGTACAGGAGCCCTCCCAATCCGATGACGAGAATCAATCCGGTGATGCCAATCATTATTCGCTTGCGATTCATCATTCGCCAACTTTCTGCCATTCACTTAATAACGGTCATCATCCTGTCCCGAGGCATTCGTTTGGATGATGCGTACATAAAACGTATCCTTCACGGCTTCAAACGGTTTTCCAGCCGGAAGCGTCGTGTAGACTTCCACTTTCGCCACACCCGGTTTCACTGGAATCAACTCTTTTCCTGATCCACTCACTTGAACATATTCTTCGCCGGATACAATCTCCATGCGATAGTCACGCCAAGTCGAAGTCGTAGGCCAGTACTCAAGAAGAGGTAGTCGTGGTGCCGTCCCTTCACCAATATTGATTGTCATGTCTTTTGACATCAATTGGTTCGGGTATTCGTTGACACGGACAATCGACGTGTTCGAACGAATGTTTCGTAACGCATTGTCATCGAATGTCGTCTGAATCAGAATGTCTGTCACGACACCATTAGTTCCGTAGCCATGGTTGGCACGTAATTCATATCCTGTCGCACTTTGTGTCACCGTTAGAGCAGATGGGATGGACCCGATTCGTTCAAACGGAATGGATACGGTTGGTGTTGAGGTCACTTGAATCGAGGCGACTTCATTTACACGTTTTTCTTCATCCAAACTATCCCATACCCAAAGGTCGAGTTGGCTCGGCGTTTGGCTCAAGGATGGTGCCTTGACTTGGATGGTAAAGACGGTGCTCGGAGTAGCGATATTTAAGCCACCGAAGAGGTCACCGACATCCACAGTCGCCTTAAACTGAGTCGTACCTGGTTTCAGTCCAATGATGTTCAAGTTGTTTCCAACTTGTTCAAACTTCACACTATCCCCGGATTCGACGACATAGCGAACCGACTTGTATTGAGCCGTTTCGGGCATGACTTTTGGTGTGACGGTAGTCGTTTGACCGACATATAGCTCTGTCGACGGGATGGCGAGTTGCTCAGGCGGACTGATGACATTGACTTTCGACTCAGCTATGACAAGAGGTTTCTTATCGCCCGGATCGATTGTCAATCGCAATTTCGCAGTTCCTGTTTTCAAACCGGTCACAATCGCATTGTTTCCTTGGGTGACGAGTTTCGCAACACCGTTCGCATCAACGATTTCCCACTTCAAGCTTTTCCATTTCGGGTTCGTAAAGGTGTTGCCTTTCGCATCCGTGATGGTCGGACTCACAATCTGCTGTGCCCCAATTTGTAACGTGACGTCAGGAATCTTCGCTTCGTACGCGTACGGCGCCCCGATATTGATCAGCAAGTCTGGGAATGACGATTGAACCTCTAGTTCCTTATCCCAGTCATTATGCTTATCTAAAATGTGATCACGCTTCTTCGAATACTCAATCAACGTCGTTAATTGGTTATCCGCTTTTTTCAATTGGATGAGTGAAGCAGAAGGCTCGATGGCTCGAACGACTACTTCAAACTTCACGGTTCGATTTCCACTATCGTTCGGGAGGAAAATGTTCGTGTTCCCGTTTCGTTCGTAGTACAAGTCTGGTTTCAGCTGTAACTTGATTTCATTCGGGTTGGTGACAGGATATTCATTTCCATTCGCATCACGAATCGCCACCACTTCGAGTTGGCTTGGTAGTTTTTCTGTGAAGGTCGTTAAATCCACTCGTAAAAACTTATCGCCCAACTGATTCGGTAATCGGTCGAAACGTTCCGGATATTGAATTTGATAGTGAATCGTTCCCGTTTCGTATAAGTTGATCGTCGACGGGTCAATCGACCGGGACACTTGAATCAAGTCGGAAACATTCTCCGCACGTTTGACGTTGATGGTGAACGTATCACTCACCTTCGCATTCCGTTGATCGGACGTCTCGATCTTCACTTCAATCGGTCGGTCTGCGACAACATCCGCTGCCGGAATCGTAAACTCTTTGACTTCGTAGTTACGTAAGTTTTCGAATGCGACCTGTTTGCCGTTATATGTGATGGTTGAATTGAGGAACAAGTCTTGGAAATCATAGTCGCTCGGTCGCCACATCAATTTAACGTCTTGTCCAGCAGTCACTTCAACAGTCCCGGCTTTTAAATCAGCAGAGGTATAGGACTGGTTTGAATCACTGACGGACTCAATCACGTTGTAAGGTTTATGATTCGCCCCGATAAAGGCGCGATACATCGTATTGATGAAGATTTTTTTCTCATCTTCTACTGAGAACTTGTTCGTGTGCCCTGCACCGGAGTAGGTGAAGTTGTTTTTTGTATACGTGTAGTAATGGTTGCTTGCATCTCCGTAAGAACGCTTATTGTTATTATTACTATTGTCAGCAGATAAGTTATACCAAGGTGTCACTTCAGGGTCATTCAAATCAAGCGTAAAGTATTGGTTGTGTGTTGTAGAAATAGCTTTTGGCGCATCATCTAACACATATGGGTAGGAAGTAAAAATTCCGTCCTGCACCTTTTCAATCACTTTCGTTGGCTGTGGTGCACCATATCCTATATTTGTATAAATTCGTTGCCCTGAAATATTTTGTGCGGAATCTGCATTGACAAATTGACGTTCCCATTCTGAAGTGGCCGAGTTCCCACCACCAGATCTAAATATCGTGTCATGAGTCAACATAACGCCTTGTCCTGTTTCTGAAAACGATTTGACTTTAGACGTTGCAGCAACATTCATGCTACCTTGTGTGTTATATGAATCCTGAAATCCAAAAATCAGCATATCATATGTGTTGTTATTCAATCCTTGATCAAATTTCCCTGATTGAAATTCACTAGTCGTACCATTGTTTAATGTAAATTGATATTGACCATTCCCGTCTGTCAACATATTTGATAAGTGGTCAGATATTTTACCATTACTCGTTGTTCCCGCAGTTAATTGTAAAATATTCGCTTCTACTTTTTGATCGATATAGAGAAACGTTCCTTTTTTATAATCTTTACGTCCCGTGACTGTATCTTTAGCAACAATCATCCAATTTTTCGGACCGGTATACGTAGGTCGAGACAAGAAAAACTCGAGTTGAGTCGTTGAGCTTGCAATCACTTCTCTCACTTTATCTTCAGCATCAAAGCGATCATTATGATTAAAATCAATATACAATTCGACAATCGTACTTGAAGTTGGTGGATTTACAAACTGATAGTTAAATTGGAAAGGTTTTCGGTCATTGTTTTTAATCTGTACCGTTTGATTTACAAGTGGCTGTCGATTATATGTCACTTCTACATTCGATAATAACGGGCGAATGCTCTTAAGATTAATCAACTGATTAATGATTGCCTGATCAGTTTCAAATTGTTTCACATTCGTGAATTCTTTTAGTGTAGATAATTGTTTCACGTTTTTACTACCAAGCGTGACGTCTTTATGAAAATATACTGGCAATCCAGTTTTCACATAAAAATCTGTAATTTCACCTAACTTTAAATCGGTTAAATCATTTAAAATTTTTGTGGTATCGTGCTCTGCACTTCGATTTGATGTCGATTTGATTTTATTCACGTCATCAAGCGCTTCTTGATATTTCTTTTCAAGAGGACTGCTTCCCAACACAATCGCATCGTAAGCCCCATCCATTGGGAAACGAGTCGCATTGAATTGCTTGACCGTCATAAAGTCAATCTCAAGCTTGTTCAAGCTGTTTAAATCACTTACGAGTGTCTTTTTATATGATTCAATCGCCGTATCTAAAGCCTTTTGAGTCAATACATTGCTTGCTGTATACGCATCTCTTAAATACAATACTTTATATTTCGGTAATTCTTGTGCCTCTACGAACTTACTTTGAGGGACGAACGAAAGTAGTAAAATGAAGATTATGGCCACATGCATGAGTTTACGCAATGTATAGTCCTCCCTATTTTTAGTCTTCACTACTAATTATCCCACCCACTTGAAAAAATATACATCTATTTCTTTGACATCAGGTAAATGTTTTAGCTTAGGAAACGTCTCACTTCACTGATGAAATAAAGGGACCCTGTCACAATCAACGTCTCACTCGTCGGTGCTTCCATCCAATCGCTTAGCCATTCTTTCCATTCAACGAAGCGTGCCCCATCTTTTAAAAGCTGATCTCTCGTTCTCGCACGAGGAAAATCAAACGTTGTCTCGTACACGTCGCCAATCTCTTGAAGCGCGTGAATCATCGTGTCACGGTCTTTATCTTCTAAAATCGCCGTCAACACCGTCACATCTTTCTCTTGTTTGGCTTGCAATACTAACGCCTCGATGCCTTCTTGATTGTGTGCCCCATCTAGAATGATACGCGGTCGTTTCGATACCAGTTCGTATCGACCCGGATGTTGTGCTCGCTCGAGCCCTCTTCGGATTGCGTCATCACTCCAGCCGAGGTGACGCGCAACCGCCACGGCGCACGCCCCGTTGTATGCTTGATGATGCCCCGTCAAGCCGAGCACGACAGATGGCGTATCCTCATACGTCACGACGGTCTCTGCCCCGTCCACAATCTTCTTCACGATTGGACGAACATCTTGAATGGAAGAACCTAAATCGTCCCCTCTTTGATGCAATAACTCAATCAACGATTTCTTCTCGATACTGTGGAACATCGGCACGCCACGTTTCATGATGCCGTACTTTTCCAGCGCAATCTCTTCAAGCGTATCGCCGAGAATCCCTTGATGGTCATGCCCGATAGACGTGACGATTGTCGCGAGTGGCTGCTTCAACACGTTCGTCGAATCGAGGCGACCCCCGAGACCGACTTCCCAAATAATCAAGTCTGGACGTGCGTCATCAAAATAGCACCATGCCATCATCGTCAAGAGCTCGAACTCCGTCAACGTCTCTGGCGCATCGTCCGCACACGCTTTGACTTGATTCGCCACGGCGACGAGCGCGTCTTCCGGAATCGGTTCCCCGTTCAACATGATCCGCTCCTCGAACTGAATGATATAAGGGGAGGTAAATGTGCCGACGGATAAGCCGTTCTCCATCGCCATCGCCCGTAAAAACGCGACGGTCGACCCTTTTCCGTTCGTCCCGGCCACATGGATGGATGGGCGTTCTTCTAACCCTAACTGCTCAATTATCCAGCTCATCCGCTCAAGACCCGGTTTGATCCCGAAGCGAAGCTGTCCACTCAACCAATCGAATACATCTTGTCTCGTCTTCATCTTCCACACTCCTACTGTTTACACTTCTGTTTCATCTTATCAAAATTCACGACAGCCGTTATGGAAAACAGTCTGTGCTATACTCGAAGCGAAGAAGGAGGCATGCGCCATGACAACTGACTGGAACTTCGAGGCGACGTACCTCGAACTACGTGACATCTTTTACGACCGTGGACCGATCCATCCGGTCGACAACCCGACACTCGTCTTGTTTAACGATTCATTAGCCGCTTCGCTCGGCCTTGATGCGCAAACACTCAAACAAGACATCGCCTTACTTGCCGGCAATCGTCAAACCGAGACGTCTTTCTCTCAAGCTTATGCCGGACACCAATTCGGCAACTTGACGATGCTCGGGGACGGACGCGCCCTCATGCTCGGAGAACATGTGACTCCGAACGGGAAACGTGTCGATGTGCAACTGAAGGGTTCTGGACCGACAGAATATTCTAGAGGGGGTGACGGACGTGCCGCACTCGGGCCGATGGTACGCGAGTTCATCATCAGCGAGGCGATGCACGCTCTCGGCATCCCGACGAACCGGGCGCTCGCCGTCGTTCAGACAGGGGAAGCCATCATGCGTCAAGGTCCGAAGCATGGAGCGATCCTGACTCGGGTCGCCTCAAGTCATCTTCGTGTCGGAACATTCCAATTCGCGGCAGGCGCCGGCTCCATCGATGACGTCATCGCTCTTACTGAAATAGCCATCAAACGACACGACCCAGACTTGATCGATGCACCGAATCGCTATGAACAGTTCCTCGGACGCGTCGTCGAAAGACAGGCGAGACTGATTGCCAACTGGCAACTTGTCGGGTTCATTCATGGGGTGATGAATACGGACAATATGTTCATCAGCGGAGAAGGTCTCGATTACGGACCATGCGCGTTCATGGACACGTATCATCCGGAGACGGTCTTCAGTTCGATTGACCGAGACGGACGTTACGCTTATGCGAATCAACCATATATCGGGTCTTGGAACCTCGCCCGACTCGCAGAGACATTGCTTCCGCTCCTTGGCGAAACGAAAGAAGAAGCGGTTGATGTGGCGAACAAGCAACTCACCCGTTATACCGAGTTGTATAAAGAAGCGTACTTTACCGGTCTCGCACATAAGATTGGCTTATTCGTCCGAAAAGATGGTGACGATGAGCTAGCGGATGAATTGCTCCGCTTGATGATGGAGACGGAGGCAGATTATACGAATACGTTCCGCTCGTTGACGCTCGGTGAGATTGAATCGCTCCCATTCGCAACGCGGGAAGACGGGAAGGCGTGGATCGATGCTTGGCAGAAACGTTTGAGCGAACAAGGTCTCCCGGACGAGGACGTCAGTCGAATCATGCGCCAATATAACCCGGCCGTCATTCCTCGAAATCATCATGTCGAAAAAGCGATTCAAGCAGCAGAACGAGGCGACTTCGGCCCGACCGAGGCGCTACTCACGATTTTGCGTGACCCCTATAACTACAATCAACCGTCTGAGTACGTATCAGCAGGTCCACCGCGGACGTATCCGTATCAAACGTTTTGTGGCACGTGAACCATCTCGCTTTTGCGAGATGGTTTTTTGAAACTTCTTTTTATTTCTTACGTAATATGGAGTGCTCTTAATTCGAAAGGAAATGATCATGATGAATGAAATGACACTCGCTTATTGGAATCAATATTGGAAAGATAGTGAAGAGCATCCGCCGACTGATGTCGAAGCGTTTCAATTCGGAGATGATGCCAATACGCTAGCCGAACTGGTCGTCTCTGGAAAGAAAACCGCAACATGTTCCGCACATATACTTTATGATATTGAGAATGAACCACTCCCTTACGTCGGGCAGTACGCAATCGTTCTCAATGCAGCGGATCGACCAGTTGCCATCATTCAAACGACTGAAGTTACGATTCAGGCGATGAATGAGGTATCCGAAGCGTTTGCATTAGCCGAAGGTGAAGGAACATACATCGAATGGTGGGACATCCATGAGCGATTCTTTAGTGAGTTACTTTATTCGTATCAATTGTCGTTTGCACCAAATATGAACATTGTCTGTGAACGATTTACAGTAGTGGATCGATTCAATGCGAAAGAGTGATTGAACGGGAAGATGACATCGAGTGAAGAATAAATTTTTGATAAAGACCCGAGCGTCACTCTCGACGTTCGGGTTTCTCTGTTTCTGCAAATCGATTCATAATAGCTGGTTTAAGATGAAGAGTTGTTAAATACATAGTCTGACTACTAAGTTAGATGATTGGAATCTGATAACGGCCAGGTTACCAGATTTTTCATGCCGTTTTTCTTACTGTAAAGATCTTCATAATCCTATGTTTTTCATAAAAGAAACCGCTTTAACAACAGCTTTTTTCGGGTTTAAGCTCATAAGGAGCAATGTATACATGTAGATTTGTATACTTATGTACCGTTTTCAAAAAATTACTTAGTTAGATCAATGTGGCTCTGAACATTCAGCAAGGACGAAGCAAGAATAGGAACTGATCAACGAGAGGTTGTCGACAAGCAACACAATCTTGATCGCGATCCTTTGTGAGATTGCACAGGTGAACAGAACCTACGACTATCGACGAATTATCATGACAGTCAACCATAGGACGATACCAATATGGACTAACGCATTCAATAAGAAGCGTATCTATCGTTTCATATGGTTCCTTGAGATTTCTTCAGTCATCCATCAGAAGCGAAAGTGTTACAAAAAGTCGTTCCCGTAGCACTGACCAAGAACCTGATAAACCGAGAATTTAGCCTCTCACGACTGAATGAGAAATGGTGTATTTACGTCATGGAGTTCTAATATGGACCTGGTATCTTGGTGAGGGTATGACGATTCGATTGTCGCCTACGGCTTCTGAGAATCCAACACACTGGGTTCGTCTTCCGGACGATGACCCCAGCAATTGCTGGGCTATGTACAGGAGCTGGTTCGAGGACCTATAAAGATCGTCGGTTTTGAGGTACCCTGAAATTCGCAATATACTATGTGCTTTAGTTCCAGGTTTGTAACGAACCCACACCAGCCATCACGACTTACATATACAAACAGATCGTCTCTAGAAACAACTAAACGACTTAAGTTCTGTTAAATACAGGACTCAAGCCGTTTAGTCTAATTTTTATTTATTGCTCTATCTACTTAATGAGGAGAAATTCATGATGTGTCAGAATTTTTTAAAAGTTGATAAATAGTTTTTGGTGCACTTGATTCTAATTATTCCTCTTTTTTATTTTTGTCAAAAAGACTCCCAATCCAAACGATAATTCCTATAAAGATTGGGAGACCTAAAATAAAAGTAAGTAAGTTTTTCGGCACGATTTCATTATATATATATAACAACACTATTGATAAGACGATAATAACTAAATATTTAACAAACGTTTTCACTAACTACCATTCCTTTAATATTATTTCAATTCAATATAGTCATTTTTAGGCTTACTATCTCTAGCATCAATCCACTTAGCTAATCCAGTACCTAAATCCATATAGTTCATCGCCCATGCTGACCCTGCTCCTACCGCGACTGCTAATTTCAGTGCTCCCCAAGCTTTCAACCTACTTACCACTGTTTTAGTAAATATTCGTTGTGCTTCTTTTTTTCCCTTCTTGATAATAAATTAGGATACGCCTCCAGCTACCCCTCCCACAGCTATACCAAAGAGCGTATTAAAAGTAGCTGCTGCAAATTTAACACTAACTCTTGCTTGAAATGCGTTTGCTTCTTGAGTGCTAAATGCATCAATAATTGTATCTTTTATTACAAACTCTTTTTCCTCTTCATTCTGAATTTCCTCAATATTTTCTTCTAATTGTTCTTGGGCTACAGGTAAGTCATTGTAAATGCCAGAACTCTTATCAAAGAAGTCAGTTAATACTTCAGCAAAGGCCTTATCTTCCTCCATGTTATCAAATCCATATATAGTAATTTGTTCTTCTATTAAAGCATCAAACAACTGTCTTTGCTCTGGACTCATTTCATCAACAGATGGAATATTTTCTACAGCCTCTTCTAAATCAAAATCATCTGATAAAACTTCTTCACTCAGCTCTACTTCTTCGAATGAATGGAGTGCAGAAGTAGAAACCAAGACATTATCTAATGTAAATTGATTTTCTTGCTCTTGTGCTTTGCTATCCTGTGTTGGGATTGAGCTTAAAACGAATACTACAGCTGTAACCAATGATACTTTGCCTAGAAATGATTTTTTCAAAACGTTCCCCCTAAAGATATTTAATATTATCCAACAAAGGACAATGTACCAAAAAAAGGATTAATAGACAATATTATTTCAACGTAAATTTACTTTTTTTTAAAAATAATAGAAAGAGTGAGCAATGTCAAAATACACATTGCTCACTCTTTCTATTTCTTTTGCTTCATCATCAAAACATCTCGAATCATCTCGTATTCTTTCCTTTCATTTGAAGAGAGTAATTCAAGATACTCGTCAATCATCGTTGAAATGATCGCATCTGCTGAATCTGCTTTGCCCATCGTCACTAACGCTGATAATTTATTTTTTGTAAGGTTTGAAACACGAACAGTGCTTGATCCTATATTGACCGAGTTCTTAGCTACCCGTTTATTTGAGGTTTACTTTCTGAGACGTGGTTTTCGATCCCACTGTTTGATATTCCGATACCTCAGCCTTATATTTTTATTGAGGCGCTTCACCTTTAGGGTATCTTTATCTAACTTTAGTCGGTCAACCAATTTAGCCACATTTGACCGGTGTGGCAATCAGTACGCTCTTCACGTCTTCTCACTATATGTCAACAGGTCGATTGCCGTTTTGGAGTGAGGAAGACGAGGTATGAAATTCTTCTATAACATACTTTCGTCAGTGGTTGGAGTTCTATATTTTACATATATCGTCCACCTGTTTCGAATCGGTTTTACGACCCCGCTCTACACTTAGATTTCAATGCTATTGACGATTGGAGTCATCGCCTTGTGGCTTTTCAACAAACGACCCGAACGTCGCTCTTGACGCTCGGGTCTTAATATTATTCTGAATCCCGAAAAGGAAACGATACAGACGAAGGCTCCGGTAACGAATCAGCGAGTGCCAACAACTCTTCTTCCGAGATATTTCCTGTCACGATAATCAGTTTGCCTTGGGTTAAATAGTATAAACCGTTCCCGTATGATTGCTCCAATACATACGGTTCTGGCTGTTCCGACATCTCCCCTTCTACTTCAGTGAAAGAATCCGTCGCAATGATACTGATGAGGCGTGTCTCATCATATAACGTCCAAAGCTTCACCGGCCAATCGCTACCTGAATAATCAGCGCTGATGGCCTCCATCTCTTTATTAGGAAGATCTAATCCGTGAGCGAACGCTGATGATGTCTCCGGAATCCCAAAACGTTGCATGCCACGCTGCGCCCATCCATTTCTTTCATCATGAATGAATACGCCAAACGGGTTCTCACGGTCAGGGACGGTCATCGCAACTAAACCGATCCCCCCGACCATCGTCTCCGTTATAATGTGATCCTTCGACAAGTGTCTTGTCGAGCCATCTTCATATTGAAGGGTGATTTGTTCCACGACCGCGTCTGAGACCCGTTCCGTGCCTGGTTGTACTTCGGCAATCGTCGTCCCCGTCACGTCTACGTCGGGGAATTGCGATTCATCGATCACTCCCTCCTGTTCTACCTCTTCCACACCCGCCTTCTCCACAGCCTTCGTCTCTTCTGACGGTGTACATCCAGCCAGCCCTAATACAAGAACACACATTACCCCGATTCGTCTCATCTCATATCCCCTTTTCTACGTCTATCTCTTCAAATTCTACCAAAACACAAAAAAACCTTCTTCAGAGAATCAATCTCCAAAGAAGGTGTGTCTTACTTACGCAACTCTTCCAAACGGGCGCGGACCGCGTCACGCTTGTCGAGGTAGTCTTTTTCTTTTGCTTTCTCTTCGTCGATGACGTGAGCCGGTGCCTTGGCGATGAAACCTTGGTTTCCGAGTTTCTTCTGCACGCGCTCGACTTCTTTTTCATACTTCGCCACTTCTTTTTCAAGACGGGCGATTTCTTCTTCGAAGTTGATGAGGTCTGCGAGCGGGATGAAGAGCTCCGCTCCCGTCATGATCGCGGACATCGACTTGTCCGGAGCCGTGAGGCCACGTCCGATTTCAAGCTCTGTCGCATTCGTGAACTTGCCGATCGTCATTTCATTCGCGCTCAAGTAACCTTGTGTCGCATCGTCGCTCGTCGAGATGAAGAGCTGAATCGGTTTAGACATCGGTGCGTTCACTTCGGCACGGATGTTACGAACCGAGCGGATGACGTTCATCACAGCTTCAAACGCTGGAACCGAATCGGCGAAGTGAAGGTCGTCACGACGCGTCGGGTAGCTTGCACGAACGATTGAATCGCCTTCGTGCGGCAAGTGTTGCCAAATTTCTTCTGTAAGGAACGGCATGAACGGATGCATGAGACGCATGATCGAATCGAGCGTATGTGCGAGGACCGAACGGGTCGTGTGCTTCGCTGCTTCGTCCTCACCGTACAACGTGAGTTTCGCCATCTCGATGTACCAGTTACAGAACTCTTCCCAAATGAAGTTGTACAAGTAACGACCGGCTTCACCGAACTCGTACTTGTCGACGAGGCGTGTCACTTGGTCGATTGTGTCGTTCAAGCGCGTCAAGATCCACTTGTCAGCAAGCGTCTTCTCACCTGTGAGGTCGATGTCTTCGACTTTAAGACCATCCATGTTCATGAGTGCGAAACGGCTTGCGTTCCAAATCTTGTTCGCGAAGTTCCATGTCGACTCGATCTTCTCCCAATAGAAACGAAGGTCGTTCCCTGGTGTCGAACCTGTGAGGAGGAACCAACGGAGTGAATCCGCTCCGTATTGGTCGATGACTTCCATCGGGTCAACACCATTACCGAGAGATTTCGACATCTTGCGTCCTTCCGAGTCACGGATGAGACCGTGGATGAGGACATCATTAAACGGTTGCTTCCCTGTGAACTCGAGTGATTGGAAGATCATCCGTGATACCCAGAAGAAGATGATGTCGTATCCTGTAACGAGCGCGCTCGTCGGGAAGTAACGGTTGAAGTCCGGTGCGTCCGCATCCGGCCAGCCCATTGTTGAGAACGGCCAAAGTGCTGACGAGAACCATGTGTCGAGGACGTCTTCGTCTTGTGTCCAGTTCTCACTGTCCGCTGGCGCTTCTTTCCCTACATACACTTCTCCTGTCTCGTTATGGTACCAAGCCGGGATGCGGTGGCCCCACCAAAGTTGACGACTGATACACCAGTCGCGGATGTTCTCCATCCAACGGAGGTACGTGCCTTCGAAGCGTTCTGGGACGAAGTTGACTTTCGTGTCGTCGTTTCCTTGTGCCTCGAGTGCCGCTTTCGCGAGTGGCTCCATGTCAACAAACCATTGTTTCGAAAGGTATGGCTCGATGACTGCGCCTGAACGTTCCGAATGACCGACCGAGTGCGTGTGCGGCTCAATCTTCACGAGTGTGCCGTCCGCCTCAAGGTCTTTCACGAGTTGCTTGCGGCATTCGAAGCGGTCGAGCCCTTCGTACTTGCCTGCGTTCTCGTTCATCTTCCCGCCTTCATCCATGACGAGGATGCGTGGAAGCTCGTGGCGGTTTCCGATTTCAAAGTCGTTCGGGTCGTGTGCTGGCGTGATCTTCACGCAACCTGTACCGAACTCCATGTCGACATAGTCGTCTGCAACGATCGGGATTTCACGGTTCATGACTGGAAGCATGATCGTCTTGCCGATGAGGTGTGTGTAACGCTCATCTTTCGGGTTCACGGCAACCGCCGTATCACCGAGCATCGTTTCGGGACGTGTCGTTGCGATTTCGATATGACCTGAACCGTCAGCGAGTGGGTATTTCATGTGATAGAATGCACCCTCGACTTCTTGATAAATGACCTCGATATCTGAAACGGCCGTCTTTTGAGCCGGGTCCCAGTTGACGATATATTCGCCACGATAGATCAAGCCTTTTTCATAAAGACGGACGAACACTTCTTGAACGGCTTTTGAGAGCCCTTCGTCGAGTGTGAAGCGTTCACGCGAGTAGTCGAGACCGAGACCAAGTTTTGACCATTGGTCGCGAATCGTCTTCGCGTACTCGTCTTTCCATTCCCACGTCTTCTCGAGGAACTTCTCACGTCCG
Source organism: Exiguobacterium sp. s163 (assembly GCF_018617135.1). GTDB lineage: Bacteria > Bacillota > Bacilli > Exiguobacteriales > Exiguobacteriaceae > Exiguobacterium > Exiguobacterium profundum. Next base: position 79,706 of record NZ_JACSJN010000002.1, on the reverse strand, counting down.
AGGTCGTAACGCATGACGCCTTCTTCACGGAGTTTTTGCTCTACTTTCGCTTGTGTCGCGATTCCGGCGTGGTCCATCCCTGGGAGCCAGAGCACGTCATAGCCTTGCATACGCTTGAGACGTGTCAACAAGTCTTGAAGCGTCGTGTCCCAGGCGTGACCGAGGTGAAGTTTCCCGGTAACGTTCGGTGGTGGGATGACAATCGTGTACGGTTGTTTCGAATCGTCCTCGTCTGCTTTAAATACATCGTTCTCTAACCAGTAGTCGTACCATTTTGACTCCGTCGCACTTGGGTCGTACTTCGTCGGCATGGTGATTTCATTTGTCTCATGGGCCATGTGTAGCGCCTCCTCTATCTTATTGGTGAACACAAAAACGGCTTCTCTCGTCCTATATGCTAAGGACGAAAGAAGCCGTGATCTTCCGCGGTACCACCTTAGTTCGCCAAAAAATGGCGCCCTCAAAATCGAATAACGGTCGATGGACCGAACTTTCCTACTCCATTCAGAAAGTCAGCTCCGAGGCGACTTCCGCGTCCATCCCTCGCAACCTTTCACCAAGCGGTCGCGTCTCTAAAAGGAATGGAGGATGCGTACTACTCCTCATCAAAGCCATTCATCGTATCTGTTAAATAATTGTAGCGACAGAAACGTCAGCAGTCAAGATTAGAGTGAAAACTCTTCTTGAAGCTCCTTGAACGTCGCCTCGACCGCTGCGATCGTCTTCTCGATATCCTCGTCCGTATGAGCCGTCGAGAGGAACAATCCTTCGAACTGTGACGGTGGCAAGAAGACGCCGCGCGCCGCCATCTTCTGATAGTAAGAGCGGAACATCTCGAGGTTTGCCGACTTCGCTTTCTCGAAGTTCGTCACTTTCTCGTTCGTGAAGAAGAAACCGAACATCGAGCCAGCGCGGTTCGTGTCGTGTGGGATGTTGTATTTCTCGCCTGCTTGCGTGAAGCCTTCCGCGAGACGGTCTGCTTTACGCTCGAACTCGGCGTAGTGCTCCGGTTTGAGTTGCGAGAGTGTCGTGTAACCGGCAATCATCGCAAGTGGGTTACCCGAGAGCGTCCCAGCTTGATAGATTGGACCTTGTGGTGCAATCTGTTCCATGATTTCACGTTTCCCGCCGTAAGCACCGACCGGAAGTCCGCCGCCGATGACCTTTCCGAGACATGTGAGGTCCGGTGTGACACCGAAGTACCCTTGTGCACAGTTGTATCCGACACGGAAGCCCGTCATGACCTCATCAAAGATGAGAAGCGCGCCGTTTTGTTCCGTGATCTCACGAAGTCCTTCGAGGAACCCTGGTTGTGGTGGCACGAAGCCCATGTTTCCTGCGGCCGGTTCGACGATGACGCCAGCGAGGTCGTCTCCGTATTTCTCAAAGGCGACGCGGACTGCGTCCAAGTCATTGTAAGGAACCGTGAGCGTATGGCTCGCGAGCTCTTTCGGTACACCTGGTGAGTCTGGGAGACCGAGCGTCGCGACACCAGAACCGGCTTTGATGAGAAGCGAGTCGCCGTGTCCGTGGTAACATCCTTCGAATTTCAAAATCTTTGTCTTCCCGGTATAGCCGCGTGCGAGGCGAAGTGCCGCCATCGTCGCTTCCGTACCCGAGTTGACCATACGGACCATCTCGATCGATGGGACGCGGTCGATGACGAGTTCTGCCATCTTCGTCTCAAGCTCGGTCGGCGTCCCGAACGTCCAGCCTTTTTCGGCTTGTTCTTGAATCGCTTTCGTGACGACCGGGTCACGGTGACCGAGGATGAGTGGTCCCCATGAGAGGACGTAATCGATATACTCGTTGCCGTCGATGTCATAGACGCGTGAACCTTCACCGCGTTCGGCGAAGATTGGCGTCATGCCGACCGATTTATAGGCACGGACCGGGCTGTTGACACCGCCTGGCATGAGTGGACGGGCTTGTTCGAACGCTTCCTGTGAGCGCGTTTGGTTGTATGTCATGCGTAGTCTCCTTCCAAATAGCGACAGACGTCTTTTGCGAAATACGTGACGATGAGATCGGCACCGGCACGTTTGAATCCGACCATCGTCTCCATGACGATGCGTTCTTCGTCGACCCAGTCGTTGAGTGACGCGGCTTTGATCATCGCATACTCTCCGCTCACGTTATACGCCACGATCGGCATATCGAGTGAGTCGCGCATATCACGGATGATATCCATGAACGCGAGAGCCGGTTTGACGATCATGAAGTCGGCACCTTGTTCCACATCCGATTGTGACTCGCGGAACGCCTCGCGACGGTTCGCCGGGTCCATCTGATACCCTTTACGGTCGCCTTCTCCAGGAGCTGATTGGGCTGCGTCACGAAACGGTCCGTAATAGGCTGATGCATATTTGACGCCGTAGCTCATGATTGGAATGTGGCTAAATCCGTTCTGGTCGAGACCTTCGCGGATAGCTGCGACGAATCCGTCCATCATCGAACTCGGTGCGATGATATCGGCACCCGCCTGTGCTTGCGTGATCGCCGTTTGGACGTGAAGAGGTAGCGATGCGTCGTTATCGACGTCCCCATCCTTCACGAGACCACAGTGACCTGTCGACGTGTATTCACAGAGGCACGTATCGGCGATGACCGTGAGCTGTGGCGCCCACTCTTTCACTTTACGAATCGCCTCTTGGACGATGCCGTGGTCATGATACGCTTCACTGCCTTCTGGGTCTTTATGTTCCGGCACACCGAACAAGAGCACAGATTGGAGACCGAGGTCGACGATTTCTTTAATCTCTTCTTCGAGTCGGTCAAGTGAATAATTGAAGACGCCAGGCATCGAGCTGACTTCACGTTTAATGTTAGTCCCTTCAATGATGAAGAGCGGGTAAATCAAATCTTCTTTTCGAACATGATTTTCACGTACGAGGGCACGCATCGACTTCGATGAGCGAAGACGACGGTGACGGTCAAACTGGTTCATGAAAAATCCTCCCCTACACACTGTATTAATGCATCCATAGTATAACATTCTGGCACTCGTATCGGTAACGTCGACACTTGTCGGACGGCGCGTTCGGTCACTTCGCCGATGGCGTACCACTTCCCGTTGAAGCGGGACAAGTATGGTGTGAGCGCCTCGACGGCCGACGGACTCAAGACGAGCAGCGCCTTTACGGTTTCGAGTTGTTGCTGTTGCGCCGGTGTCAACGGCACTGGAACCGTCTCATAGACGACCCAGTCCTGTACATGAGGCAACATCGACATATGGGACGTGTTCGCCAAATTGCCACGCGCGAACAAGACGACATCATCGGTCGAAACAACGTCAGATAACTGCTCAAAAAGCGCCTCACCCGTATACGTCTCCGGCATGAGCGAGACTTTAAAGCCCTCCGCTTCAAGCGCCCGCTTCGTCTTCTCTCCGACAGCGGCGACCTGGACGTCACGCGTCAGATTCCGAAGGGCTTGCACCGCGTTTTGACTCGTGACGACGAGCCAATCGAATCGTTCCACGGGTGGCGGTGTATGCGTCTCTCTCGTCTGAATGAGCGGGACATGATGAACGGAAAGACCGCTCGCCTCGAGCCGTGCCCGTTGCGAAGCGGTCATTCGTTTCGTTCCCGTGTACCAAACGTCACTCATTGACCGAGGCGAGGATTTCACGCCCGCCACGACCGAGCAATTCTTCTGCGACGTCCATTCCGAGTGCGATTCCGTCCGTTGACGTCTTCGTCACGCGAAGCACTTCTTTCCCGTCCACTGACGCGATGAGACCTGTCAGTGTCACGTCGTCACCGTCGACCGTCGCATAACCGCCGACCGGTACGTGACAACTTCCTTCGATCGCTTTTAAGAAGGTGCGCTCTGCTGTAGCCGCTTTCGCTGTCACTTCATCATGCAACAATTGAAGCACTGCCGTCACTTCTGCGTCGTCCTTGCGGCTCTCGATGGCGAGTACGCCTTGTCCGACAGCAGGTACCATGACGTCCGGGTCAAGCGCTTCGAAGTCGACACGATCTGTCCACCCCATCCGTTCAAGTCCGGCTTTCGCGAGCAAGATGGCATTGTAGTTCTCGGAGTCTAACTTCTTCAGACGCGTGTCGATGTTTCCACGAATCCATTGAATCTCAAGGTCAGGACGGGCTGCCAAAATTTGAGCACCACGACGGAGTGAGCTCGTTCCGACAATCGAACCTTTTGGAAGCGTCTCGAACGTGTAGCCGTTCTCACAGATGAGGACGTCACGCGCATCGACACGTTTCGGCATGCAGCTAATATAGAGTTCTTCTGGTAGTTCGGCCGGAACGTCTTTCATGCTGTGTACGGCGAAATCGATGTGCCCATCGAGCATCTGTTGTTGAATCTCTTTGACGAACAACCCTTTCCCACCGACTTTCGACAATTGCACGTCGACGATTTGGTCACCTTTCGTCACGATTTCTTTAATCTCGAACTCGTTCTTTGCTCCAGCTTGCTTCAACTGCTCGATGACCCATTTTGTTTGAGTCATGGCGAGTTGGGAACGGCGTGAGCCGACAATGATTTTCCGCATGTTCAATCTCTCCTTCATAGAAAAAGGCGACACGCGTCGCCTTTTTGTCTTGTTAGCGCATCAATGCGCGAAGTGGTGCTTTGGCAGAAGTGGCATCTGTTTCTTCCACTTCGTCTACAGGTTGTTCCGGCAACTCGACATCAAGTCCGAACGTCTCGATGAATTGAGCGATTCGAACGTTCGCGTCCGGTTGAGCCGCTGCATCTTTAATGTAGTCAATCGGGTCACGAAGCATTTGATTGATGATCGACTTCATGTGCTTCCCGATGACTTTCTTGTCTCGTGCTGACAAATGGTCGAGCTTACGCTCAAGACTCGTCATCGTATCTTCTTGAATATCAAGGGCACGAGCACGCAACTCGTTCATGATTGGCACGACACCAAGCGTGATGAGCCATGTTTGGAACTCTTGAATCGCTTCATCGATTTTCATTTCAATCTTTTCAGCCTCGACGAGACGCGCTTCAAGATTTTTGTTTACGATTCCATTCAAATCATCGACATCGAACAAATGCACACCCGGAAGTGTCGCGACCGCTGGATCGATATCTCGCGGCACAGCGATGTCAATGAGAAGAAGCGGACGTTCGCGGCGCAGCAACTGCGCAGCCGCTACATCGTCGTATCCAATGACGGCATCCTTCGCCCCGGTCGAACTAATCAAAATATCTGCATCAAGTAATCCACATGCGATCTCACGAATCGAATGCGCACGGCCTTTGAACTTATCCGCTACAGCTTTTGCTTTGCTCTCCGTCCGGTTGAAGACAGCGATTTGTTTCGCACCAGCTTCAAATAAGTTGAGTGTCGTCAATTCACCCGTCTCACCGGCTCCGACGACGACGACTTGTTTGTCTTCAAGCTGTTGATACATCTCTTGTGCGAGCGTCACGGCAGCCGAACTGACCGATACAGACATTTCCCCAATTTGCGTGTCCGTATGGGCGCGCTTGGCGAGTGTAACCGCTTCTTTGAATAATTTGTTGAAGACCGTTCCTGTCGTTCCATGCTCCTGGGCACGGAAGAAACTCGTCTTCACTTGACCTAAAATTTGTGTTTCCCCGATGATCATCGAGTCGAGGCCCGACGTGACACGGAACAAGTGGCGAATCGCCTCTTCCCCTTCTCGAATCGACAAGTATGGTGTGAACTGCTCCATCTCTAAGTTGAACCAGTTCGCCAAGAAACGTTTCGTGTAATAACGTCCAGTATGGAGTTGATCTGTCACGACGTACAGCTCTGTCCGGTTACACGTAGACAAAATAACCGACTCGAAAATGCTCTTCTCTTCGCGAAGTGCAATCATCGCATCCACGATTTCTTGCTCCCCAAACGAGAACTGCTCCCGAATCGCGACAGGGGCTGTCTTGTTATTTAGTCCAACGACGACAATATGCATGTATCTCTTCCCCTCATCTAAAATCCACCGACGGTTATCTCTTCTTTATTTCAATCTCTACCGTACATTATAACAGTTCTTATCTGGTAACTATAATCTTCTGTTTGATTTTCCTAAAATAAAATAAGAACTTTTTGTGACAAAAAGAAGTAGAAATGGCGAAACTCCATTCCTACCCTTTTTTCTTATGGATTTGGCGAGTTCGGGTCCGTAATAATCGAACTCTCGGGCTCCTCTTTGTCTAAATAATGCTCCCGTTCCCGTAATTTATAGATGCGAACGATATTCTGGACAACCGTTTTGGCGACCGCATAAAACGGTACAGCGATGAGCATTCCGATGATACCGGCCAAATTTCCTGCCACGAGCAAGACGATGATAATCGTGAGCGGGTGTACTTTTAACGACTTCCCTTGAATGAGTGGCGAGATGACGTTCGACTCAATCTGTTGCACGACGATGATGACAACGATGACCCATAATACCTTGATTGGATCTTGAATGAATGCCACGACCACTGCCGGTGCAGCCCCTAGGAACGGTCCAACGTAAGGGATGATATTTGTTACCATCATGAAGAGTGCGAGCAAGATGGCATAATCTACACCGACGATCCATAGACCGATCAGTGACGTGATTCCAACGAAGAATGCGACGAGCAACTGAGCGTTGACGTAGCTCCGCACCGTCTCGTGCATGTCATGCAAGATGTGACGCGTCTCTTTCTCATAGCTCGAGGGTAAGAGTTTGACGATAGCGTCTGGTAAACGTTTCCCGTCGAGTAACATGTAAAGGAGCATGAACGGGATGACGACAATCGTGATAACCGCTGACGTCACGAAACCAACGACTTGCCCAAATGACGAGGCGATATTTCCGAACAAATCACCTAAGTACGACGTGATGTTCGTCGTCAAGTTACGGAACATCTCGTCATTTTCTGCCATGAAGCGTGCAAAGAACTCATTTTGTAGCAACGTGTCACGGACAGCGAACGCCTGTTTCTGAAGTTCTTTTGCGATACTCGGCATAGAGTTGACGAGCGACGTGATTTGTTCGCCTAAAACCGGCCCGAGAATACTGAAGACAAGTGTAAAAATAAGCACGAGTCCGATCAGTGTGATGGCTACAGCTAGCGTTCTCTTCCCTTTTAAGCGTTTCTCTAAGAAATCGACAATCCCGACCAGAAAATAAAAGAAGAGTCCGGCCACAATAAGCGGAACCGTGACGAGTGCCAAGATGACTTGAATCGGTTCAAACACGAACGAGATCTGTGTCCCGACCCAAATGACTAAAAAGATGGTCAGCGTCCAAAAGAGGGCGCGATACCATTTGTTTTCAAACATGCGTTGCATTTCTCCACCTCGTTTACAATGATGACTATGTACTAACTATGATTATACGATAATTACCCGCTTGCGGGCTGACAAAAACAAAAAGGCGAAGGAATCCCTTCGCCTTCTCCTTATTCGCCTTCAGTGATGAGTGCGTAAATCGCTTTCCATGCCTCGTCTTTTCCTTCTGCCGTCTCGGCTGAGAAGGCGACAAAACGGTCAGATGGATCGAATTGAAGCTTGCGTTTCACCGCCGCCTCATGTTTTTGACGCTGACTCTTCTTGATTTTATCGAGTTTCGTCGCCACAACGATGACCGGAATCTCATAATGTTTCAAAAAGTTGTACATCGTCACATCGTCACCCGTCGGATCATGACGGATATCGACGAGTAAGACGACGCCGCGAAGCGCCTCTTGACTCGTCAAATACTGTTCCATCATGACGCCCCACTTCTCACGTTCCGTCTTCGAGACTTTCGCATATCCGTATCCCGGAACGTCAACGAACATGATCTCATCATTGATGTTGAAGAAGTTGAGGGTCTGTGTCTTCCCTGGTTTCGAAGACGTCCGTGCGAGCGCCTTCCGTTGGCAAATCTTATTGATGAACGACGATTTCCCGACGTTCGACCGCCCGGCAAGTGCCACTTCCGGCAAGTCATGGACCGGGTAATGGTCTGGCGCGACGGCACTCGTCACAAACTCTGCTTTGTTGATCTTCATTTAATTTCCTCCAAATGCTACATCTAGTACTTCATCGAGTGTCGTCACGGGAACGAACGTCAATTTCTCACGAACCGTCTCTTGAATATCATCGATGTCTCGCTCATTATCTTTCGGAATGACGATGGTCGTCAACCCGGCCCGATGAGCAGCGAGCGCTTTTTCTTTCAATCCGCCGATCGGCAAAACACGTCCACGGAGTGTGATCTCACCTGTCATCCCGACGTCGCGATGGACTTTCTTCCCGGTCAATGCGGAAATCAAGGCTGTCGCGATCGTGATGCCCGCCGACGGTCCGTCTTTTGGCACGGCACCCTCTGGCACGTGAATGTGAATGTCTTGTCGCTCATAGAACGTCGGGTCAATCCCGAACCGCTCTGCGTTTGCACGGACATAGCTATATGCTGTTTGTGCCGACTCCTGCATCACATCACCGAGTTTACCCGTCAACTGAAGTTTGCCTTTCCCTGGAGCGAGCGCCACTTCGATTGTGAGCGTGTCGCCACCAAACGCCGTGTAGGCAAGGCCTGTCACCGCACCGATGGAGTCCTCGGTCTCCCCTTTTCCGTAGCGATACTTCGGCTTCCCGAGATACGTGATGATTGCCTTTTTCGAAATCGTGACCCGTTTCTTCTCCCCGATGGCGATTTGTTTCGCGGCTTTCCGGCAGAGTGATCCGATGACGCGTTCTAAGTTCCGGACGCCGGCTTCACGTGTGTAACGACGGACGACTTCATAGAGCGCATCTTCTTTAATCGTCAACTGACTCTTCTTCAATCCGTGCTCTGTCAACTGTTTCGGCACCAAGTGACGCTTCGCGATCTCTACTTTCTCAAGCTCCGTGTATCCACCGATTTGAATCAATTCCATCCGGTCAAGAAGCGGTGCTGGGATTTGTGAGACATCATTCGCAGTTGCGATAAAGAGAACGTTCGACAAATCGAACGGTTCTTCGATGTAGTGGTCCGAGAAGGAGACGTTTTGTTCTGGGTCGAGCACTTCTAGCATCGCGGACGCCGGGTCCCCTCTGAAGTCAGAAGCCATCTTGTCGATCTCATCGAGCAAGAAGACCGGATTTTTGCTTTCCGCTTGCTTCAGCCCACGGATGATCCGTCCTGGCATCGCACCGATATACGTACGACGGTGCCCGCGGATTTCCGCCTCATCACGAACCCCTCCGAGCGAGACGCGAACGAAGTGACGTTCAAGCGCCGACGCGATGGAGCGGGCGAGTGACGTCTTCCCGACCCCTGGAGGTCCGGCGAGACAGAGGATTGGTCCACGAAGCGAGTTCGTCAACTGACGGACGGCCAGGTATTCGAGGATTCGGTCTTTGACCGACTCCAAGCCGTAATGGTCATCGTCAAGGACGTCTGCCGCATGTTTCACGTCAAGCTTGTCTTCCGTCTCAATGCCCCATGGAAGAGAAGTGACCCAGTCGAGGTAGTTACGGATGACCGCATACTCTGGAGACGTCTGCGGCACGACGTTCAATCGTTCCGCTTCACGCATGACGTTCTTCCGCGTCGTCTCTGGCAAGTCGAGCGCCTCTAACTTCTCACGAAGGCGGTTCGGTTCTGACTCTTGCGTCTGGTCACCGAGCTCTTGTTGAATCGTCTTCATCTGTTCTCGTAAGTAATACTCGCGCTGTGACTGCTCAATCGACTTCTTCGTCCGCTCGCGCATCTCTTGCTCGAGTTCGATCACTTCGACCTCATGTGCGATGATTTCAAGCAGTTCAAGCCCTCGTTTGACCGCATCTGCTTCTTCAAGCATCGCTTGGCGAAGTTCGACGTCGACATCAAGTTTCGACGTGATATAGTCCGTGAGCGATTCAAGCCGCTCATACATCTCGAAACGACGACGCTCATCTGGCGACATGCCCTTGATGTTTGCGACAAGTTTTCCGAACTGCTCTTTCAACAGACGGACGAGTGCCGTACGTTCGACTTCTTCTCCTTCAGCAAGTTCAAGTGGTTCGACGTTGGCGAACCATCCTTCATCTGTCGATTCAATCGAGTCGACACGGACACGCTCTTTCCCGACGATCCGAACCCGAATCGTCTCGTTCGACAGTTCACTCATCTTCGCAATGTGGACACGTGTTCCAACCGTGTATAAGTCTTCCGGTTCCGGTGACTCGTTCCCTGTTTCTTTCTGTGTCACGACAATCAAATCTGTTTCATGCTCCTTTGCGGCAAGGAGCGCCCGAAGGGATAACGGGCGTCCGACATCGATGGTCACACCGATGAGCGGATATACGACGACTCCTCGCAAAGGAAGGATTGGTAATTTTTCCATATACAACGCCTCCTGTGCAAAAAGGCCCAAAACTCGGATGTGCCGAGTGTTTGAGCCTTCTTCGTTAAAAAATTATGCTGTCTCTTTGTTGTCCCCTGTCTGTTCGACAGTACCGTCACGAAGGACGTATTTCGGACCGGCAAGACCCGTAATCGTTTCATCCGTGATGATGACTTTCTCGATATCGTCACGCGATGGGACAGTGAACATCACATCGAGCATCATTTCTTCGATAATCGAGCGGAGACCGCGCGCGCCAGTCTTACGTTTGATCGCAAGTTTGGCGATTTCGATCAATGCTTCGTCTGTGAAGGTCAATTCGACATCGTCAAGCTCGAGCATTTTCTCGTACTGACGGACGAGAGCATTTTTCGGCTTCGTCAAGATTTCAACGAGCGCTTCCTCATCGAGTGTCGTGAGCGTCGCCATGACTGGCAAACGTCCGATGAACTCAGGAATCAAGCCGAATTTTTGAAGGTCTTCAGGGAGTGCGCGGGCGAGCAAGTCCTCTTGCGTCAACTCGCGATTCTCTTGGTCGTTTCCGAAACCGATGACTTTCTTCCCGATTCGGCGTTTGACGACCGATTCGATGCCGGCGAATGCGCCACCGACAATGAAGAGAATGTTTGTTGTGTCGATTTGGATAAATTCTTGATGCGGATGCTTCCGTCCACCTTGTGGCGGTACGCTTGCTGTCGTGCCTTCAAGAATTTTAAGGAGCGCCTGCTGAACGCCTTCACCGGATACGTCACGCGTAATCGATGGGTTTTCAGACTTACGGGCAATCTTATCGATTTCATCGATGTAGATGATCCCTTTTTCAGCCTTCTCGACATCATAGTCAGCCGATTGAATCAATTTAAGCAAGATATTCTCTACGTCTTCTCCGACGTAACCTGCTTCCGTCAAGCTCGTCGCATCTGCGATTGCGAATGGGACGTTCAAGACGCGAGCCATCGTCTGAGCGAGAAGCGTCTTCCCGCTACCAGTTGGTCCGATCATGACGATGTTCGACTTCGCAAGTTCGACATCATCCGAACGGCCGCCGGCGTTGATCCGTTTATAGTGGTTATAGACAGCGACTGAAAGCGCACGTTTGGCGCGGTCTTGACCAATGACATAATCGTCTAGGATGTTACGAATCTCTTGTGGTTTTGGAATGTCTTTGAATTCGACTTCTTCCTCTACACCGAGCTCTTCCTCAACGATTTCATTACAAAGTTCGATACACTCATCGCAAATGTATACACCTGGTCCAGCGACTAACTTACGAACTTGTTCTTGCGATTTTCCGCAAAACGAGCACTTGAGTTGCCCCTTTTCCTCGTTAAATTTGAACATTCGATACACCCCTTCTGTGGTGAAAATGGATGTAAGTGCGATAAATCGCGATTTGAATTTTCTGGTGCGATGCACCGCGAAAAGACATTTTACATCTCTGCGTTGAAATAATTGTAGCATGAACATATTGCGACTTCAAAGAATTACACATGCAATGTGCTGTGACAGAAAAAAGGACGACCGCTAGGCAGTCGTCCCTTCGAATATCAGCTTACTTCGCTTTACCGTTTTCAACGAGGATGTCGATCGCTTTACGGAATTTGAGGTCACCTTTAAGTGTCTCAAGTCCACCTTGCGGAGCGAGCATCGTACGGAGTTGGTCCGGTGCGATGTTGTAAAGTTTAGACATTTCTTCAAGCTCTTTCTCAGCATCTTCGTCAGATACTTCGATTGCTTCTTTGTCAGCGATTGCTTTCAAGACGAGACGAGCTTTTACGCGCTCTTCAGCTTGCTCTTTCATCTCTTCGCGCATTGCTTCTTCAGAAGTACCAGTGAGCTCGAAGTACATGTTAAGGTCGATTCCTTGTGAAGATACACGTGAACCGAATTCTTGTACCATGCGGTCTACTTCTTGTTCAACGAGAACTTCCGGTACGTCGATTGTCGCGTTAGCAGTTGCCTGCTCTACGAGTTGGTCGCGCATTGTACCTTCAGCTTCTTGTTTCTTACCAGCTTCTAAACGCTCACGGATGCTTGCTTTCAACTCGTCGAGTGTCGAAACAGACTCGTCGATGTCTTTTGCAAACTCGTCGTCGAGTTCAGGAACTTGTTTTGTTTTGACTTCGTGAAGTTTGACTTTGAATGTCGCTGGTTTACCCGCCAAGTTTTCAGCGTGGTACTCTTCAGGGAATGTTACTTCAACGTCTTTTTCTTCACCAGCAGTCATGCCGATCATTTGCTCTTCGAATCCCGGGATGAATTGACCAGAACCGATTTCGAGTGTGTAGTTCTCAGCTGTGCCGCCTTCGAACTGCTCACCGTCAGCGAAACCTGCGAAATCAAATACAGCTGTATCGCCGTTTTCGATTGCACCTTCTTTAACAGCGAGTTCTGCGCCTTGCTGTTGAAGTGCTTCAAGTTCTGCTGTTACTTCGTCTTCTGTTACTTCAGTTGAAACAGCTTCGTACTCGAGGCCTTTGTATTCGCCAAGCTCAGCTTCTGGCTCAACCACGAATGTCACTTTGAAAGCGACTGGTTTGCCTTTCTCGAGCGTACCGTCTACATCGATGTTTTCGAGAGCGATTGGTTCGAAACCAGCTTCTTCAACTGCACCTTGGATCGTGTCGCGGTAGAGAATGTCGAGCGCATCTTGATAGAGTGCTTCTTCTCCATACATTTTGTTGAACATTGGGCGTGGCAATTTACCTTTACGGAAGCCAGGCACGTTCAAGTCTTTGACGACTGTTTTAAATGCGGCGTCAACTGCTTTATCAAAAGCTTCTGCAGGAGCTTCGTACGTGAGTACGCCTTGGCTACCTGATGTTTTTTCCCATTTTGCTGTCATGCTAAGTCCCTCCAACAATTCGTTTATACCGTACAAAAATGTACAACAATCCGTATTATAGCATAAATCCTCGGTAAGCACACAAGGATTTAGTCTAATAACGCCTGTGTAAAGCGAAGATCCGCCTCTAAAATCTCCGCAGCTAAACCGTCGACTGATTCGTCATGTAAAATCGCTTGTTTCGCCTGTACGAGCGCCTGTTCCACATCTGCTTTTTCGGCCGGCACATACGGATAATGCGTATACATGTAATTCATCAACAGCTGGGTCCCGATTTCATCGCCTTCAACTGATTTTTGAAGTGAAAAGACGGTCTTCTCCCATGTTTCAATCTGCGCTTTTGCTTCTGTTCGTGTCATCTTGTTCGAAACGTCCCCATCCGTCCATTCGATGACATCTAGTTCGGCGAACGCTTTTTCCAACACGATCAGTTTGACGAGCTTCGGACGCTCCGACACGAGCAGTTCATGTAGCACATTGTCGAGCACCGGGTCGATTTGAAAGTGAACATGTTGTAATGCTTCAATCTGTTCCCCCGTACTCCCTCGTGTCAGCGTTCGTTTCAACTTGGCAATTGCCGCCGGAAACTCGGTCATCTTCAACACTTGAAGTACCTGATGTGCCTGTGTGTTGACCGTATCCTTCTTGTCCTGCCATTCGAGATACTGGTTGATCCAGTGCGCCGCTTCAAACGGTTGGTCACGCATGATGTAATACTGCGCAATCTGCAACCCTCCTGAGGCCGGTTCTTCCGCCTCGGACATATGGATGCTGACGAGTTCCTGCAGCTTCTCGAGTGTCTCTGGGTCGTCCGGCCGTTCCATTGCACATTGGAAGATTTCCATGAAAATAAACGGGTCACCTGGAATCGTCTGATACCAATCCCATAAAATCGGTTCGATCCGCTGTCGTTCCCCAGAAGCATCTGCCTCCTGAATCATCTTATGCAGACGCGCCCAATTCCCCGGGAACGGATAGTCCTGATCCTTTTCCTTCTCCATCTTCCCTCACCCTTTCTTCCATTCCCCTTCATCTTCTGTTAGGACGCGATTCCTTGTCAATCGATTTCCCGGAAAATGAAAAAAGAGACGTTCTCCGTAGAGAGCGTCTCTATTTTAATGGAAGCGTCCCAAGAGGGATTCGAACCCCCGACCGACGGCTTAGCTTACCACCATGACTTTCGTCACCAACATCGTGTTGTTTGTAGTCTGGACTATATCTTCACCGTTTCAGGTGCGACACGTGTAGTCTCTACGGAACCTCACGATAATCATCTGCAAAAAGAATATTTTGCTTTTGATTATTCTTTGGTATTTTTACCCTCAATGAAATAGATTTTTCAAAAAGATTCGGTTCAAAGTAATAACAGGTATCAGTCTGTGGACAATATACACAGTATACATCAATTTCATCTTTGTTTATAAACCGCGTCTGAACTCCACTCGCGGTACTATAGCTTGAACGAAACCGAACATTTAGAACCCCGTTTGTGTTTAGTTCTCTGTACTTAACTTGAATCCGTTTAAACTGGTTGTCTTTGTAAACAACTAAGTCAAACGGTGCATGTTCAGTTGCAGGGAACAAAATCATAAACCCTTTTTGATATAAATCTACTTGAGCCTTTAAAACACCTAAATCTCCCTTACTTTTTGTGTGATGATACATAAAACATCACTCCTTAAGAGATCGTAAGTTTCCTCGGTATTACCATCAGCATCATCTGTTAAGGCTTCACCGATATAGTGTCGTCCACTTTATAGGTTTCTGTTTCCCTATAAAGGCTCCTATTTGTCTTGAAGGCCGTTGCTCTATCCTGCTGAGCTATTGGGACATTGACATGAAAACTATAATAGAAAAATGGTTTCCTGTCAATCGATTTCCCATTCCAAACTCATAGTTTTCCTGAGATGTCCAAGTCTTCGACGTGAGAACCGTCTTCTGAACGATAGAAACGCACTGTTGCTTCCCCTGCTTCGAGATCGAGTAACGCATACGTTTTGTCCGTTCGTCCTCGCGGCATGCGAATCGAACCTGGGTTGATGTAGACAACCCCGTCCTCGATCAGCGCACCCGCCACATGCGAGTGACCGAACAAGACGACATTCGCTCCCACTTCTTCCGCTCGATACCGTAGACGGTTCAAATCAAATTTGACGTCATGATGGTGCCCGTGAACGATTAAAATCGTACCGGCATCCGTCGTCTCGATGCGTTCGAGGGGAAGGTCTCCACCGAAATCACAATTCCCCCGAACCGTTCGATAAGGTAACAAATGTTCATCGACAAGGGCGAGTTGTGAATCCCCGCAATGGAAGGCGTCATCAATTTCCGCCTCGTGCCTTTCAAAAATCGTCGTCAACTCTTCGGTCAAACCATGACTATCACTCACTATTAGAAAACGCATAAGCTTCATCCTTTCATGAATGGTATGATTTCTGCCTCCAGTTTTCGTAGTGCCTGTCCACGGTGGCTGACGACCGCCTTCTCGTCACGCTCCAACTCGGCCGCTGTCTTATGAAGCGATGGGACGATAAAGAGTGGATCGTATCCGAAGCCATTTTCGCCTTGTGGGGAATAACCGATTGTCCCTTCGATCGTTCCACGAACGGTCAACGTCTCTCCGCTCGGTTTTGCGAGACAGAGCGCACAGACGAAACGAGCCGTACGATTCGTTTCTCCGTTCAATTTTTCAAGAAGAAGTGCATTGTTTGCCTCGTCTGACTTTTCTGGACCTGCAAAGCGGGCTGAATATACTCCCGGTGCCCCGTCAAGTGCGTCGACTTCAAGACCGGAGTCGTCCGCGAGGACGGCATGCCCAAAGTAAGCTGCCGCCTCCGTCGCTTTTAACGCCGCGTTCTCTTCAAACGTCGTGCCGGTCTCATCCGTCTCTGGTGCATCCGGATAGTCGAGTAGTGATTCGACCTCGAACCCGAGCGGCGTCAGCATTCCTTCGAGTTCTTTCACTTTTCCAGGATTGTGTGTCGCAATGATCAACTTCATAATGTCTCCTCCGAACGTTCTCCGACGTACCACCAAGAAGCACCGAGTGCCGCTTCCGCCGTCTTGAATAATGATTCGATGCCGTGTTGCGCGAGCGCGAGCATCTCGTTCATCTCTTGTAGCGTGAACGTCGCCTCTTCCCCTGTACCTTGTACTTCGACGAATCGTCCGCTTGCCGTCATGACGACATTCATATCGACCTCTGCCGCAGCATCTTCTAGGTAATCCAAGTCTAAGACAAGCTCGTCCGTTCGCCCGACCGAAATCGCGGCCACCCCTTCTTTAATCGGTGTATCTTCAAGTTTCCCTTGGCGAATCAAGCGATCGACGGCCAACACGAGCGCGCAAAAGCCACCTGTGATGGAAGCCGTCCGAGTGCCGCCATCCGCTTGAATGACGTCGCAGTCGACCCAAATCGTCCGTTCACCGAGACGTTCTAAATCCACGACAGAGCGGAGCGACCGGCCAATCAGACGCTGAATCTCCATCGTTCGTCCCGATTGTTTTCCACGTACCGATTCCCGGACAGTACGGTCTCCCGTCGCCCGTGGGAGCATCGCATATTCTGCATTGATCCACCCTTGCTTCTTTCCGCGAAGGAAATTCGGTACCCGCTCCTCCACAGTCGCGGTACAAATGACTTTCGTATCGCCGATTGAAATCAATACGGACCCTTCCGCATGCTTGTTCACGTGCGGCACAATCTCGACTGGGCGCAGTTCATCAAATCGTCTCGTATCACGCAATGCCGGTCACCTCGACTTTCTCCGCATGAACCGGACGCCCGAGCCATTCGCTCGCGAGTCGGTCAAATAGGTCGATATCACCCGTCGCATGGAAGGCATGTGCCGGGACTGCATCCAATCCATTCTCAAGTTCCTGATAATCGAGCATCGCAGCCACTTCAAGCGCCGTCTCGTCACCTGATGAGATGAGGTGGACGTCCGGTCCGACCACATCTTGAATGACTGGGGCAAGGAGTGGGTAGTGCGTACAACCGAGAATCAACGTATCCATCTCGGATGGTTGAAGTGGACGAAGTGTTTCCTCCACCACTTGTCGCACGCGCTCTCCAGACACTTCTCCAGCCTCTACGAGCGGGACGAACGGTGGGCACGCGAGTGAATACACATCGACCTCACCTGCCACGTGACGTAACGCCTTCTCATATGAACCGCTCTCAATCGTCATCTTCGTACCGATGACACCGATATGCTTGTTGCGCGTTCCTTTGACAGCCGCGCGGGCACCCGGGTCGATGACACCGATGACCGGGATGTCGAGACGTTTGCGCGCCTCCTTCAATACGACCGCTGTCGCCGTATTACAGGCGATGACAATCATTTTAACGTCTTTCTTCAATAAAAATTCAATCAATTCCCATGTATATGCTTCAATCTCATCGTGCGGACGCGGCCCGTACGGACAGCGCTCAGTATCTCCGATATAGACGATCTCTTCTTTAGGGAGTTGGCGCATCAATTCTTTGACTACCGTCAACCCGCCGACTCCTGAATCGAGGACTCCAATCGCTCGTTTCATTTTCATCACTTCCATTCTCACCTATCTTACCAAAAAACCTCGGACGGAAAAAGAAACGTTCCCATGACAAAAAAAGACGAGGTCGCCAGTGGCGCCTCGTCCCTTACCCGAATTACTGAGCAAGACCTTCGCTAGTGAGCATGTCAGAAAGCGTGTTGATTGCTTCTTCTGCATCTTCACCTTCAGCAGTGATCTTGATTGTAGAATCTTTTGCGATACCGAGTGAAAGTACACCCATGATCGACTTCAAGTTAACTGTTTTACCATTGTACTCGAGGTTGATGTCTGATTGGAACTTAGAAGCTGTGTTAACTAACTGAGTAGCTGGACGAGCGTGAATTCCTGAATCAGCAACGACTGTGAACGTTTTTTCCATGAGATGATGGTCTCCCTTCAAAATTCAATTCTACAGGCGAACCAGCAGAATAATTTTTGTTTGTGAACTCATTATCAAATGATAGCGGATTCGCAAAAATTCTGCAAGCGGTTTTTATATTCCGGAGTCCATTCCGTAGGACGACCTTCCTTCGTTAAATGAACGAGGCTTGTCCGTCCGGCGAAAAGGAGTTGCTCTCCGTCATATGCCCCGTAATGAATATCACATGAAGTGTTTCCGACCGTCAAGATATTGGCATGCACAGTCAGCTGTTGACGTGGCATGACTTGTCGAACATAGTCACATTGCGCATCGGCGACGACGACGAATCCGTCCTTTAAAGAGAATCCTGTCGCCTCTAACAACTCGATCCGGGCATCTTCGAAATAGATGAACGGAATTGTGTTGTTCATGTGACCATACGGGTCGCACTCCGAAAAGCGGACTTTCACATCGAGCGCGACACCTGCTTTGACACGTGTTTCCCAACCTGGCTCTCGAAAGTACTTGGTCATCGGCTCGCTTACGCCTCGACCGCAGAACCGGTGCGACCTTTGTCACTACCGAAGAACTGTTTGAACGAGTGAAGCGTCGTTTGACGGTTCATCGAAGCGATTGACGTCGTGAGCGGGATGCCCTTCGGACAAACTTCGACACAGTTTTGTGCGTTTCCGCATTGCATGATGCCGCCGTCTTCCATGAGTGCTTCGAGGCGGTCTTCCGCGTGGAAGGCACCTGTTGGATGTGAGTTGAAGAGTCGGACTTGCGAAATCGCCGCTGGACCGATGAAGTCCGATTTGTCGTTCACGTTCGGACACGCTTCAAGACAAACACCACATGTCATACATTTCGATAGTTCGTACGCCCATTGACGTTTGTTCTCCGGCATACGCGGTCCTGGACCGAGGTCGTATGTGCCATCGATTGGAACCCACGCCTTCACTTTTTTCAACGCGTCGAACATGCGTTGACGGTCGACTTGAAGGTCACGGATGACCGGGAACGTCTTCATCGGTGCAAGACGAATCGGTTGCTCGAGTTTATCGACGAGTGCCGTACACGACTGGCGCGGCTTCCCGTTGATAATCATCGAACAGGCACCACATACTTCTTCAAGACAGTTCATGTCCCAGTTGATCGGTGTCGTCTTGTCCCCGTTCGCATTGACCGGGTTACGGCGGATTTCCATCAATGCCGAGATGACGTTCATGTTTGGACGGTATGGTACCGTGAATTCTTCCGTATACGTCGCTTGATCCGGTCCATCTTGGCGTTCGATAATGAAGCGGATGTCTTTTTGTTCAGATTGCATTGGCGTCGTCATTTCGTCTTCGCCCCTTTCTTCGAGTAATCCCGTTTACGTGGCGGGATTAACGAAACATCGATGTCTTCATACGAGATATCGACTTCCCCATCTTTGTAACGTGCCATCGTCGTCTTCATGAACTGCTCATCATTACGTTCCGGGAACTCCGGTTTGTAATGGGCACCACGGCTCTCGTCCCGCTTGAGCGCGCCAAGTGTGATGACGCGTGCGAGGTCGAGCATGTGGTCGAGTTGTCGAATGAACGATGCCCCTTGGTTGCTCCAACGTGCCGTATCCGTAGCTGAAATCTTATGGAAACGTTCACGCAATTCTTGGATTTTCTTGTCGGTCGCTTCAAGTTTGTCATTGTAGCGAACAACTGTGACGTTGTCCGTCATGAGTTCACCGAGTTCACGGTGAATCTGATACGCATTCTCTGTTCCATCCATCGCAAGGATGTTGTTGAATCGCTCGATTTCTTCACGTTCGTTGAAGTTAAAGAGCGCTTCTGAAACGCTTTCTGTCGCTTGATCGAGACCACGCATGTAGTTGACTGCCGCAGGCCCTGCTTCCATTCCGCCATGAACGGCTGAAAGAAGAGAGTTCGCACCTAGACGGTTCGCACCGTGCATCGAGTAGTCACATTCACCGGCTGCGAAGAGTCCTGGAATGTTCGTCATCTGATCGTAGTCGACCCATAGTCCGCCCATCGAATAGTGGACTGCCGGGAAGATTTTCATCGGTACTTTACGCGGGTCGTCGCCTACGAATTTCTCGTAGATTTCGAGGATCCCACCGAGTTTGATGTCGAGTTCTTTCGAATCTTTATGGGACAAGTCGAGGTAGACCATGTTCTCGCCGTTGACGCCGAGTTTTTGGTTGACACATACGTCGAAGATCTCACGTGTCGCGATGTCACGCGGTACGAGGTTTCCGTAAGCTGGATATTTTTCTTCGAGGAAGTACCATGGCTTCCCGTCTTTATATGTCCAGACACGTCCACCTTCTCCACGAGCCGATTCACTCATGAGACGAAGTTTGTCATCCCCTGGAATCGCCGTCGGGTGAATCTGGATGAACTCCCCGTTCGCGTAAACCGCGCCTTGGCGGTAAACCGCTGCCGCTGCTTGTCCTGTGTTGATGACCGAGTTTGTCGACTTACCGAAGATGACCCCTGGGCCACCTGTCGCCAAGATGACCGCGTCCGATGGGAACGCTTTAATTTCCATCGAGCGCAAATCTTGACATACCGCACCGCGGCAGATGCCTTCTTCGTCGATGACGGCGCGAAGGAACTCCCAGCCCTCATACTTCTCGACGAGACCTTGCGCTTCGTAACGACGAACCTGCTCATCGAGTGCATAGAGAAGTTGCTGTCCTGTCGTCGCTCCGGCGTATGCCGTACGGTGGTGAAGCGTTCCACCGAAACGACGGAAGTCTAAGAGACCTTCTGGCGTACGGTTGAACATGACGCCCATCCGGTCGAACATGTGAATGATTTTCGGAGCATTCTCCGCCATCTTTTGGACAGGCGGTTGGTTGGCGAGGAAGTCGCCTCCGTAGACCGTGTCGTCAAAGTGTTGCCAAGGAGAGTCACCTTCCCCTTTCGTGTTGACGGCCCCGTTAATCCCACCTTGGGCACAAACTGAATGTGAACGCTTGACCGGTACAAGCGAGAATAGTTTTACCGGAACACCCATCTCTGCCGACTTGATTGTCGCCATGAGTCCAGCTAGACCGCCACCGATGACGATCAAACTTTGATTTGCCATGTAAAATTCCCCCTAATTACAAGATGCCTGCAAACGTCAAAATCGAACGGATGCCGACAAAAGATAGTGCCAAGAACACGACACCTGATACGTAGCTCATGAGACGTTGCGAACGAGGTGACTGTGTGATACCCCACGTGATCGAGAACGACCAAAGACCGTTCGCGAAGTGGAACGTAGCCGAAAGGATTCCGACTATGTAGAAGATCAACATGAGCGGGTTGTCGACGATGTTTTGCATCATCTCCGCATTGACTTCTACCCCGCGCAATTTCGCAAGACGCGTTTCCCAAACGTGCCAAGCGATGAAGATCACGAGGAAAACTCCTGTGAAGCGTTGGAAGAGATACAACCAGTTGCGCGCGTATGAATAGCGATTCGAGTTGATTGACCCGAGAAACGCGTAGTACACGCCGTACACCCCGTGGAAAATCATCGGCAATGCGATAATTGTCACTTCAAGGAAGTACAAATACGGTAAGTTCGCCATGAATTTTGCTGCTTTGTTGAATGACTCCACCCCATCGACGATGTAGTAGTTGACCGACAAATGGACGATCAAAAACAAACCGATTGGAATGACCCCAAGTAGCGAATGGACTTTACGACTGAAGTAGTCACGATGCGCTGCCATTCTAGTTCCCCCTTTTCACGAGCATTGGCTCGTATTGTCAATAAAAGCGTTTTCAAATGCAGATATAGCTTTCTGTCTCCTATTCTACTCTTGTGAAAATTGTATGACAAGACAACCTAGCCGATTTGTGCCACATTCTTTTCAAAAATACAGGATGACCAAATTCCAATTGGTCGTTATAATGATATAGAGAGATTGGAGTGATGGGATAGAATGGAAACGATGAGCCAACCAATTTTCGCGATTGAACTGCTTCGCGACTATGTGTTGACGGATTTGCTTGGCGAAGATTACGCCCAAGTCATCTATTGGTCAGGAAAACGGGTCGCCCGTAAATTCCCGACGATGTCCGACGATGAACTGACTGCTTTCTTCGCAGAGGCAGGTTGGGGCGAGTTGACACTCAAGAAGGAACGTGGGAGCAAGTTTACATATGAATTGATCCCACCACCTGCGACTCAGGCCAAAGCGACAGGATACTATCAGCTTGAAGCTGGATTTTTAGCCGAACAGATTGCAGGTCGTTTCCAGTGCGTCGCGGAAGGGTATGCCGATCCAACCCGAAAAGCTGTCCAAATCACCGTCCAACTAGACCGGAAAGACGACTACGAATAAGAGTCGATGCCAAACGCATCGACTCTTATTTTTGTTTCCGCTGAAGTTGTTGACGCATGTAGCGACGGAATTCATTGAGTTCTTGTCGATGAAACGTCACACTTCCCCCTTCATAGCTCCGAGTCGCCTTACGAACAACTTCGACAATATTTCCTGGAAAATGTCCGTTATTCACTAACCAATGGAGTGCTTCTTGTTTTGAGAGCAGAACACGTTCTTGTTCATAGGCCAGGCCACGTATCAAGTTCAATACGCTATACACCGTCTGTTCTTCAATCGAGTCAAGACAGTCGAGCGCATCCGCTCGAATCGCATCAGAAAAATGAGCTGAATCGAATCCAGAAAGGAGTTTATGAAGTGGTTGCCCTCGCCATGTGATACCACGCTCTAAAATCACTTGGACGTGAGCCGCCAAATCAGGATCGGTGAATCCTTGTTGCAATTCGGTTCTTTCTTCCCTACTAGCTTCTTCAAAACGTGAACGCCACCCTTCACTATAGTGAAACTCAAAAGGACTTGGATGATACCAATCTTTTAGCTGCGCCATCGTCATGATGCTCAGTTCGAGCGGATATGCTTCGTTGGAGTACGAGAGACAGCAGTCGATGAGTTTTTGTCGATCCTCCCGAGTCAATGCGTTTGATACGACGAGCAACAAATCTACATCACTTCGTTTCGGATGAAAACCACCCATCGCTAATGATCCATGAATATATATATGCTGAACGGTTGGTAGAAATTCATCAATCGCTCTCACGAATGAAGCGATTGTATTCTCCACGTCTGTCGTAATCTGTCTCATTCATCCGTCTCCTCGTGCACGTACTGAAGCACGGTCTCCGCTAATTTTTCCGGCAATCCCGCTTCCTTCAATTGTTCGAGTGATGCCAGACGGATTTGTTTCATCGACCCGAAATGGCGGATAAGCTGTTGACGGCGTTTCGGACCGACACCCGGAATTTCATCGAGGATCGACTTCGTCATCTTCTTCGTCCGTAAGCTGCGGTGGAACGTGATGGCGAAACGGTGAACCTCATCTTGCATCCGCTGCAACAGATAAAAAGCGCTCGAGCGTGGATGCAGCTCGACAACGCCCCCACCTTCCCCGAATAACAGTTGGCTCGTTCGATGTCGGTCATCCTTTTTGAGCGAGCCAACCGGCAAGTCGAGCCCGAACTCGTTTTGGATGACGTCGAGCGCCGCGTTTAATTGTCCAATCCCCCCATCGATCAGTAGGAGATCGGGTAATCGCTTGTCTTCCGTCAAAAGACGGCGGAATCGTCGACGGACGACTTCACGCATCGTCTCGTAATCATCCGGTCCTTGAACCGTCCGAATCTTGTATTTCCGATATTCTTTTTTGAGTGGCTTCCCGTCTTCAAAGACGACGAGCGCCGACACGGCGTCCGCCCCCTGGATGTTCGCGTTGTCGATGATGTCGACACGTGACAAGTTGGGGATGCCGATTGCTTCCCCGAGTTCACGCATCGCGAGCAACGTCCGCTCTTCATCTCGGGCGAGCAACTCGAACTTCTCGTTTAAGGCGATTGTCGCATTCTTCGTTGCTAAATCAAGCAACTGTTTCTTTGCCCCTCGTTTCGGCTGCATCACTTTCGTTCCGATGGCGTCATTCAGTAAATCGAGCCGGACCGTCTCGGGTACGAGAATTTCTTTTGGCACGACGTTTTGTTCATAGAACTGAACGATGAAACTTTCGAGTTCTTCCGAAGGCTCTCCATGCATCGGGAAGAGCGAGACATCTCGCTCAATCATCTTCCCGCCACGCATATAGAATACTTGGACGCACATCCAGCCTCGGTCGAGCGTATAGCCGAAGACGTCACGGGCCGTCGGGTCGGCCGTGATCATGTTCTGTTTGTTCATAATCGATTCGACTGCTCGAATTTGATCGCGTAGTTCAGCCGCCCGCTCGAACTGCATATCCTCAGCGGCACGTCCCATCTCGACGTTCAGCTTCGTGAGCGTTTCAGCCGTCTCCCCGTTCAAGAAGCGCCGGATCTCATTGACGATCTCTTTTTGCGAATCCGTATCGACCGCCAGCTCACAAGGACCTAAACATTGCCCGATATGATAATACAGACAGAGTTTCTTAGGCATCGGCTGACATTTCCGCAGCGGATACAGTTTATCGAGTAGACGTTTCGTCTCGTTCGCCGCATAGGCGTTCGGATACGGTCCGAAGTAATGTCCGCCGTCTTTTTTCAATTTCCGCGTCGTCAATAGACGCGGATATGGTTCGTTCGTAATCTTGATATATGGGTACGTTTTGTCGTCTTTGAGGCGAATGTTGTACTTCGGGTCGTGCTTTTTGATGAGCGTCATTTCGAGTAATAACGCCTCGAGTTCACTCGCCGTCACGATGTACTCGAAGTCACGAATCTCTGCGACGAGACGCATCGTCTTGATGTCGTGTGCGCCCGTGAAGTAAGAACGGACCCGATTCTTGAGGTTTTTCGCCTTCCCTACATAGATGACCTCACCATATTCGTTTTTATGCAGATAACAACCCGGCTCGTCCGGGAGCAGCGCTAATTTATGTTTAATGTGGTCGGTATGACTCAATTCCATTCACCTCAGTTTAGCTTCCTCCTGGACGGGAAAAAGAGTGTGATATCTCGCCAGAGGAGGATTTTATAGTATGAAACGATACGATGTCATCATTGTCGGTAGCGGCTCCGCAGCGGGTCAAGCCGCTTCCATTTTACGCGAAGCCGGTAAAGAGATCGCCATCATTGAGAATTGGACGTTCGGGGGAACATGTCCTCAACGCGGATGTGACCCGAAGAAGATGCTTGCCGAAGGAGCAGAACTCCTTGCCCGAACGGAACGTATGCGTGAGCTTGGCATCGAAGGAAGCCTGTCACTGGATTGGTCGTCCTTTAAAAAGCGGATTGATGAGTACCGCCTCTCTATCCCAACATCCAAAAAACAGCATTGGGATGAGATGAACATAGACTTATATCAGGGAGAGCCTCACTTTATCGATGAGGATTCAATCGTCATCGATGGTCACGAGCTCTCTGCCAATCAATTTTTAATCGCTACGGGTCAAACGCCCCGCCCTCTCGATATCCCAGGTGGCGAACTGGCGATCACGAGCGATGATGTGTTCGACCTCGACGCGTTGCCTGAATCGATTCATATCGTGGGGGGAGGCTATATCGCCTTTGAATTCGCCCATATCTTCCGACGATTCGGAAGCGACGTGACACTCCTCATTCGTTCACATGCGTTGAAGGCATTCGACCCGAACGTCGTCCACCGGCTCATCGAAGAATCGAAGCGAATCGGCATCACCGTCCGACATGGTGTCGAGCCAATACGAATCGATAGCAACGTCTTAACGTTATCAGATGACTCTACCCTAGAAGGAGTTGTCCTTAACGCTACAGGACGAATTCCAAACATCGAGCGACTTCGGCTTGAAGCGGCAGGTGTCACAGCTGATCATCGCGGTGTACATGTGAACGAGCATCTGCAAACAAGTAACCCAAACATATACGCCGCAGGCGACGTCGCTAACAGTTCAAATCCCGAACTCACTCCATTCGCCGGTCAGGAAGGGCGCCTCGCCGCACTCAATATGCTTCACGGGAATACAAGGTCACTCCCTGAGCGTCCGGCCCCGACCATCGTCTATGCGACACCACCGATTGCCAAAGTCGGTCTTACGGTCGAGGAAGCGGAAGCGGAGGGCATTGACTTCGACGTGAAAGAAACGGACATGTCGCACTTCCTCACCTATTCACGAATCAATGACACAACCGCATATTCAAAAGTGTTACTAAGTGCAGAAGGGCACGTCATCGGGGCTCATTTGATTGGTCATCATGCCCCAGAACTTATCAACCTGTTCTCTTACATTATACAGAACAAACTGTCGCATCAACATGTGAAGCACTTAGAAGTCGCCTATCCGACCGCCGCCTCCGACCTGACCTATCTCATCTAAACAAAAGACGGGACTCGCCTCGTGGCGAATCCCGTCTTTTACTTATTCGATTCCTTTGTCCTTGTCTTCTTTCAGCGCGTCTTGTAACGACTTCTCCCAAAGTGGAACACCTTTCGCGTGCGCCGCACGCGAGATGAGGTGACCCCCAACAGGAGCTGTCAAGAGGACGAAGAAGAGACCGAGCAAGAGTCTTGCATCAAACACCCGTTCATCGACATATACGTGAAGGACGGCTGCAAAGAGAACGAACATGACACCGAGTGTCGCACTCTTTGAGGCAGCGTGTGTTCTCGAATAAATATCTGGGAGACGGATGAGACCGATCGCGGCGACGACGGTGAAGAAGACGCCGATGATCGTGAAGATGCCGGTAATGAGATCAAAGATCATTGTCGCGGTCATGTTGGATAATCTCTCCCCTCTCTAAGAATTTCGAGAACGCCACCGTTCCGATGAAGGCCAAAATACTGAGTAGCAAGATGACTTCAAAATACAAAGTCGTATCGAGCAGAATCGATAGTAACGCGACGACCGAGATAAGCGCGATCCCGATGGAGTCGAGCGCGATGACTCGGTCTGCCGTCGTCGGTCCTTTGACGACACGATACAACATCATCAACATCGCAAGCAAGAGAATGGCGAGCGAGATGTAGATGAGAATGTCTAGTAAATCCATCACTCTGTCGCCTCCTTAATGCTTGATTCAAAGTTATCATAAATGTCTTTTTGTAACGCTTCTTTATCCGGCATGTTAAGTGCGTGGATATAGAGCACGGAATTGTCTTTTGACACCTGAACGACGAGCGTCCCTGGTGTGAGCGTGATCAGCATCGAGAGCAAGCTGACTTTCCATCCTTTGTCGAGCGACGTCTCATAGCGGAAAATCCCTGGTTGGATTTTCAACTTCGGACTAAGGACGAGACGCAGTACCTCAAAGTTCGCGAGGAACAATTCACGGATGAAGATGAGCAGCAGTTTAAACAGACGCCAGACGCGTGTGAAGTAAAAGCCGCCTCCACTAGATTTAAAGAATCGGCGCATCATGAACAAGATGAGTAAGCCAAGTAGATACCCGACGAAGAATCCGCTCGTTGTGAACGATCCCGTGAGGAACATCCAGATGAACGCCAAGAAAAAGTTAATCAATAGTTGATAAGCCATCTGTCATTCACTCCTTTATCACGGCATCGATATAGATTTCTGGATTGACGAGCGGCTCAATCGCTTGCGTGATATACGGATGGATGGCTTCTGCCCCAAATCCGTATGCGACCGCAATGATGAGCAACAAGAAGACCGGCACGATCAAACGCTTCGTATACGGTACGAGCGGTCCATCATACTCGCGCTTCGCCTCGCCCCAGAACCCGTTCAAGAAAATCTTCATGACCGAATAGAGGACGAAGAGACTCGACAAGAGGACGAGAAGTGGTCCGAACAGTTCCCCTTCGTCCATCCCGCCTGAGACGATCAACAATTTCCCGAAGAATCCACTAAGTGGCGGAATCCCAGCGAGCGAGAGCGCTGCGACGAAGAACGTCCATCCGAACAGCGGGAAACGGGTGATGAGTCCACCCATATCGCGGAGTTGACCGGATTTGGTGATCCCGATCATCATCCCGACGAGCATGAAGAGAACGGCTTTGATGATCATGTCGTGAATCAAATAGTAGAGTGACCCTTCAAGGGACGTCTGCGTATTGACCGAGATTCCGTACAAGATGACCCCGACCGCGATCATGATGTTGTAGATGATGATCAGTTTCACATCGTTATATGCGATGGCCCCTGTCATCCCGATGAAGATGGTGAGGACAGCGAGCACCATGAGGAACGTCTGTAAAAATTCACCGTTCCCATCAAACAGTAGCGTGTACGTCCGCAAGATCGAGTACACCCCGACTTTCGTCAAGAGTGCCCCAAACATGGCGAGAATCGGGGTCGGTGCGACCACGTACGCTCCAGGGAGCCAGTAGTGAAGTGGGACGAGTGCCCCTTTCATCCCGAAGACGATGACGAACAGCACACCGATGACAGTGATGACGTCCGGGTTATCGACGAGCGGGATCTTCATCGCCAAGTCCGCCAAGTTGAGCGTGCCTGTGACTCCGTAAAGCAAGGCGACCGACATGACGAAGAGCGCCGAGGCGATGATGTTCACGAGCAAGTATTTGATCGATTCACGTAACTGGACGCCACGTCCACCGAGTACAATCAACACGTATGAGGACATCAAGAAGACCTCGAAGAAGACGAACAAGTTGAAAATATCACCTGTCGTGAAGGCACCGTTCACCCCGACGAGCAAGAACAGCATCGAGATGTACAAGTAGTTGCCTTCATATGAGTCTGAGAAATAATGGACGGCGAACCACACGATGAAGAGCGTGAGGAGAGTCGACGTCGTCACGAGTAGGGCTGACAGCATATCCGATACGAGCGTGATGCCGAACGGCGCTTGCCAGTTCCCGAGGTTGAGGGTTTGAATTCCCTCCGTGGAGACCGTATGCACGAGAAAGAGTGACACGATCGCCGTCATAACTAAAGCTCCAAGAGCCATCACGCGCTGCAGCTGGACCCGTTTTGGCATAAACATCATAAGGATGGCCGCAAGCGCAGGAATGACGATTGGAAAGACCGGTAAGTTAATCATACGATTCTGTTCCTTTCATTTCTTCCATATTGTCCGTGCCGAGCTCCTGGTACGTGCGGTAAGCAAGTACGAGGAAGAACGCCGTCACCCCGAAACTGATCACGATTGCCGTCAAGACGAGCGCTTGCGGTAACGGGTCTGTGAATTCAGTCACACCGTCGACGAGGACAGGGGCAGCCCCTGTCTTCAAACCTGCCGTCGTCAAGACGAGAAGGTGTGCCGCGTGACTGAACAAGGCAGTGCCGATGATGATGCGTAACAAACTTCTTGAGAGAACAAGATAGACGGCACACATCGTCAAGACACCGATGATGATGCTAACGAAGATTTCCATTATTCACTCTCTCCAATCGTTTGTATAATCGTCAACGTGATTCCGATGACTACGAGGTAAACCCCTAAGTCGAACGCAATCGCCGTATGGAGCGTCTGTTCACCGAGAAGTGGTAAGTCGAACTTCCCGTAAGCATGCGTCAAGAACGGACGACCCAAGAATACGGAGTGAAGACCTGTCGCGAGTGCAATCAGTAATCCGGTCGCCGTCATGAGACGGTAGTCGATCGGGAGCACGTTCGCAAGCGTCTTCGAATCAAATGCGAGTAGCAACAAGACGAGTGCCGCGGATGTCATCAATCCACCGATGAATCCTCCACCTGGTGAATAGTGACCGGCAAAGAACAAGTCGATGGAGAAGATGACAATGATGAAGAAAATGATAATCGCGGCCGTCTGCAAAATGACGTCATTGACGCGTCTGCTGTTTTGCTTCATGTTCAGCTTCTCCTTTCGTACGTCGTGTTGTTCTAAATTTAATCATCGTGTAGATCCCGAAAGCTGCAATCCCGAGAACGACGATTTCAAACAAGGTATCAAATCCACGGAAGTCGACGAGAACGACGTTGACCATGTTTTTACCTGCTGCAAGCTCATACACGTTCTCTTTGTAATACTCTGAGATCGAGGTGAGCGATTTGTTTGTGAGTGCCATGAAGCTGAGAAGCGTCACGGTCGTCCCGACGAGAACAGCCACGATAGCATTCCCGACTTTGAAACGCATCCGAACTTCCTTCTTGCTGATGTCCGGCATGTGATAGAAGACGAGCAAGAACAATGCGACCGAGACCGTCTCGATGACGAGCTGCGTGAGTGCCAAGTCCGGTGCACCGAAGAAGACGAAGAACAGTGCCACGCCGTAACCAACGACCCCAAGGAGAATGATGGACGGGAGACGCGACTTCATGAAGAGAATCGCGAGCGCCGCTAGCATGACGACGGCTCCGAGCACATATTCATACGGTGCAATCTCAGCCAGGTTCTCAAACGAGAAGCGGTACATGTCGAACCACCAGATACTGAAGAGCATCATGCCTGAGAGGAAGACGAAAATATAGATCAAGTACGACCGGATGAATCCAGTCATGTAGTTGTCCTTAAAGCGATATGCCGCCTTGTTCGACCATACGAGCGTACCGTCGTACATCCCGTTGAGCGTCAGACGATGTGGGATGCGGTTGTAGATGCCTATCCATTTACCCATTTGCCAGAACAGCAATGAACCGAGAAGGACGATCCCGATCGTCATGAAGAGTTCTGGTGTCAAACCGTGCCAGAAGTAGATGTGAACATCGACTTCTTGCCCTTGTGCGACGAGTGTCGGATAGATCGACTCGACGGCTGGTTTGATGAGCGAGTTCGACAAGACGTTCGGGAAGAACCCGAGCACGACAACGAGAAGTGCAAGGATGACCGGTGAGATTAACATGCCAATCGGCGCCTCATGCGGTTGTTTCGGCAATTGATCGAACTTTGCCTTGCCCATGAACGTCCGTGTGAACAGCATGATGCTGTAGATGAACGTGAACACACTTCCGACGAAGGCGATGATCGGGAGTAGAATCCCAATCGTATCGAGCGCGAAGAAGTCGGCCGAGAAGACTTTCGTCGTCGCCTTCAAGAACATCTCTTTACTCAAGAATCCGTTAAATGGCGGAAGACCAGCCATCGATAACGAACCGATGACGGCGACCGTGAATGAAATTGGCATGACGGTCATCAGACCACCGAGTTTACGAATGTCACGTGTGCCCGTCTCGTGGTCGACAATCCCGACCATCATGAAGAGCGAGCCTTTGAACGTCGCGTGGTTGATCAAATGGAAGATCGCCGCAATCGTCGCGACCATAAAGATGTTGTCATCCATGCCGTCATAGTGGAGCGCCGCCGCTCCGAGTCCAAGGAGTGACATGATCAACCCGAGTTGACTGACGGTCGAGAACGCTAGGATTCCCTTCAGGTCGGTCTGCTTCACGGCGTTGAACGAACCCCAGAACATCGTGAACATCCCGACCCCGGCTATCGTCCATAGCCAGACGGATGATTCTTGGAACACCGGGCTCATGCGGGCCACAA
The DNA here is from genome assembly GCF_018617135.1 of Exiguobacterium sp. s163. GTDB lineage: Bacteria > Bacillota > Bacilli > Exiguobacteriales > Exiguobacteriaceae > Exiguobacterium > Exiguobacterium profundum. The sequence continues at coordinate 48,303 of NZ_JACSJN010000002.1, read as the reverse complement.
GGTAGAGACCCGCCTTGACCATCGTTGCTGAGTGGAGGTACGCACTGACCGGAGTCGGTGCTTCCATCGCGTCAGGCAACCAGATGTGGAACGGGAACTGCGCCGACTTCGTGAACGCACCGAGCAAGATGAGAACCATCGCGACGAGGAATAATGGGCTCTCGGCGATGACGCCCGAGTTCGCGACCATATCGCGAATGCTGTACGAACCGACCATCGATTCGAGTAAGACAATCCCTCCGAGCATCGACAATCCACCGAACACGGTGAGAAGCATCGACTTCTGCGCACCATAGCGTGAACGTTCTTTCTCATACCAGTACCCGATCAATAGGAATGAAGAAATCGATGTGAGCTCCCAGAACATATACATGACAATCATGTTGTCCGAGAGAACGACCCCGAGCATCGCACTCATGAACATCAAGAGATACACGTAAAAATGCCCGAGCGACTCTTTGTCCTTATTCAAATAGTAAATCGAATAGAGGACGACAAGTGCGCCGATTCCCGTGATGAGAAGCGCGAACAAGAGACTGAGTCCATCGACGTATGCCGTGAAGTTAATCCCGAGGGACGGCATCCACGCAATCGTCTCTGTCACGACGTCCCCTGCACTCGTGATCGGAATGAATCCGGCGAAGTAGGTGACGAGCACGACCGGAACGATCAAGACGAACCAGCCTGTATGAATTTGTTTCATCCCCCGGAACAAAAGCGGGATGAATGGTGCCGCAAGAAGAGGCAACAAAATAGCTAAATGTAACAGCGACAAGAAAATTCCTCCTTCGAACAGAGTCGTACAATAGATTGAGCCGTAAAGTAAGGTCACTTGACTCCATCATGTCTTCCTCATGAGTATAGCGTAAATTTTCAGTCTGTTTCCATGATAAAAGCTTCCAGTTCAAGCGCTCCCCCGTCAAAATTCCGAATCTGTTAAATATGAAGGAAGCCGACGGAATTTCTTCAAAAAAAATTTTGAAATCAGACGTTATGTATCGGAATATGACCGGATTGAGGGTGCGTGGAATAACTCAACTTATTCCCTACTTGCCTGTCCTTTTCCTTCTTTTCTATTCCGCAAAACAAAAAAGCAGCCGATCTCAATCGGCTGCTACGCAATTATTGTGCTGTCGCGATAAACTCTTTCAATGCTTCTTTTGGTTGGAAGCCCATTGTTTTCGAAACAGGCTCGCCATCTTTGAACATCATGAGTGTCGGGATACTTTGGATTTGGAAAGCACCTGCGACTTCAGGGTTTTCGTCGACGTCGAGTTTCACGATTTGGACTTGGTCACCCATTTCTTGATCGAGTTCTTCGAGAACTGGCGCGATCATGCGACATGGTCCACACCAAGTTGCCCAGAAATCTACGAGGACGACGCCCTCTTTTACATCTTGTTCAAACGATTGAGTCGTTGCGTGTTTAATAGCCATTTGTAAAAACCTCCCCAATAAGATGAGAGAGTCCTGGTAAAGAACTCTCATGCAATTCATGTTCAGAGTATACCACGGAGGGTAACAACCCCAAAACGTTTTGCTTATTAGCTATTGACGAGGTGCTTACGGAACTCTTCCGTCAACATCGGGACGACATCGAACAAGTCGCCGACGATGCCATAGTCTGCCACGCTGAAGATGTTTGCTTCTGGGTCCTTGTTGATGGCGACGATGACTTTCGCGTTACTCATCCCAGCCAAGTGTTGAATTGCTCCTGAGATCCCACATGCGATGTAGAGGTCTGGCGTGACAACTTTACCCGTCTGTCCGATTTGAAGTGCGTAATCGCAGTAATCAGCGTCACATGCTCCACGTGAAGCACCGACCGCTCCTCCGAGAAGCTCAGCCAACTCTTCAAGCGGTTTGAATCCATCTTCGCTCTTCACGCCACGTCCACCTGCGACGATAACTTTCGCTTCCGCCAAATCTACTTTCCCAGTCGCCTTACGCACGACTTCTTTGACGATCATCGCGAGGTCTTTCAATTCGACCGCCGGCGTTTCAACAGAGACGCTCGCGCCCGCTTGACGTGCAAGTGCGTCGATGTTGTTTGGACGGATTGTGAAGAACATGACCGAATCTTTGAACTTCACTTTCTCGAACGCCTTCCCTGAGTAGATCGGGCGAACGAACTCTGCGTCGCGTCCTGTCCCTTCGATCGAGACAACATCACTGATGAGTCCGGCATCGAGACGTGCCGCAAGTTTCGGTGCGATGTCTTTCCCAAGAGCCGTATGTCCGAGGACGATCATTTCCGGATTTTCTTGCTCGATCAACTGACGGAGCACTTGTCCGTAGCCGTCTGGCGTATAATGCTTGAGGCGATCATCTTCGACGACGAGGACACGACTTGCCCCATACTCCCCGAGTTCTTGTGCGAGTGATTGCACGTGATCCCCAATCACGACTGCCGTCACATCGTCTGTCAATTGCTTCGCCGCAGCGATGGCTTCGAATGATACGTTACGTAACGCGCCTTCACGCGCTTCTGCGAGTACTAAAGCTTTCATCTATGATCTCCCCCTTAAATGACTTTCGCTTCCGTGCGAAGAAGTTGTACGAGCTCGCTCACTTGTGTCGACATATCGCCTTCAAGGATGCGACCGGCTTTCTTCTCTTCTGGCAAGAATCGTTCAATCGTCTCGATTTTCGCTTCGATTTCATCTTCATCGAGATCGATGTCCATGAGTTCGAGTTCTTCGAGCGGTTTCTTCTTCGCCTTCATGATTCCTGGCAAGCTCGGGTAACGCGGCTCGTTCAACCCTTGTTGTGCCGTTACGAGAAGTGGGAGTGCGACTTCGATGACTTCCGTGTCCCCTTCGACGTCACGTGTGACCGTTGCCGTCGTGCCATCGATTTCAAGAGCCGTGATCGTCGTCACGTAGTTCATGTCGAGAAGTTCTGCGACTCGTGGTGCGACTTGTCCGCTACCGCCATCGATTGCCACGTTTCCTGCGAAGATGAGGTCTGCGTCCTGTTCTTTCAAGTATGAGGCGAGAACTTTTGAAATCGTGACATGATCCGCATCCTCGACATCGTCCTCGATTGAGATGCGAACGGCTTTGTCCGCACCCATTGCGAGTGCTGTACGTAATTCTTTGTCCGCATCTTCTGGTCCTACCGTGACGACCGTGACCTCTCCCCCGAGTGCGTCACGTTTTTGAATCGCTTCTTCAACCGCATATTCGTCATACGGGTTGATGATGAACTCAGCGCCGTCTTCTTGAATTTCCCCATTCTCGAGCTGAATCGCTTCCTCAGTATCAAACGTACGTTTCAGCAAAACAAAAATATTCATGGTTGATCCCCCTTTAGTCAATTCTTTCCCATCATTCATGAATCAGCATTCATTTTTTGAGCTAGTGATAGGGCTCACTGTTACGTAAGCCCTTTTTTCAACATATGGTGCACATTTGGAAGCGTCGACAACAGATCATACTTGAAGCCGCTCGCCATCCAACTCGTCACAACCTCATCGATTGTGCCGAAAATCATTTGACGGGCGAGTCGATAATCTAAATCCTTGTCAAACTCTCCTGTCTCGATTCCATGTTTGACGACAGAATCGATTAAGTTCAAATACGGTTTGAGCACTTCTCCGATTTTTTGGCGAAGTACCAAGTTCGACTGCCGCAGTTCGATTTGTGTCACGACGGCGAGGTCGTAATCTGCCGACAGTTGCTTTAAATGTGATTCAATCAACTGATACAACTTACTCCCGGCTGACGTCTCGCTCTCGATTTGTTGTTTCGAGTAGTCGATGAACAGCCCCATCTTCGCTTGGAACAATTCGATTAAGAGATGCTCCTTGTTTTTAAAGTACAAATAGATCGTGCCGTCCGCGACACCCGCCTCTTTGGCGATGGCTGTCACCTTTGCACCGTGATAGCCATGATTGGCAATTACTTTGACCGCCGCATCAATGATTCGGTCACTTTTCGAAATATGATTTGTCATTAACCCCAAGCTCCTTACCGTTGCAGAAAAATGAATGATGGTTCATTCATTTATTATTCTATCATGCGTACGCTTGGTGTCAACTGCTTTGTTTCACTTGTTTGGCCTTCTCTTCGTCGACGAGGACACGGCGTAAAATCTTACCGACGAACGTCTTCGGCAACTCGTCGCGGAACTCATACAACTTTGGCACTTTATAGGCCGCAAGCTTCTCACGACAATGTTTGTCGAGTTCTTCTTCCGTCACACTCGAGCCATCGCGAAGGACGATGAACGCTTTGACCGTCTCACCCCGATATGGATCTGGGACACCGATACAGACCGCTTCCTTCACGGCCGGATGTTCGTAGAGGACTTCTTCGATTTCACGCGGATAGACATTAAAGCCACCTGCGATGATCATGTCCTTCTTCCGGTCGACAATATAGAAGAACCCGTCCTCGCCCATGTAGCCGAGGTCACCAGTTGCGAGCCACCCATCTTTCAAGACGGCTGCCGTTTCCTCCGGTTTCTGCCAGTAGCCTTTCATGACTTGTGGACCGCTCAGCATGATCTCCCCGATTTCACCGATGTCCGCCTCTGTTTCTCCGTCTGCTTTTACTATTTTAGCAGAAGTATCCGATAACGGGGCACCGATCGAGCCAACAATCCGTTTATCCCATAAGAAGTTCGCATGCGTGACCGGAGACGTCTCAGACAAACCGTATCCTTCGACGATGCGACCTCCTGTGATCTTCTCAAATTCCTCTTGCACTTCGATTGGAAGTGGTGCCGAACCCGAGATACACGCCTCGATCGAAGACAAATCATACTTCTTCAGTTTCGGGTCGTTCAAGATCCCGACGTACATCGTCGGTGCGCCCGGGAAGAAGTGTGGCTTTTTCTTCTGAATCGTCTTCAAGACATCCGTCACTTCGAAACGTGGCACGAGGACAAGCTCATAGCCGTTCGTGACCCCAAAGTTCAGACAGCACGACATCCCATAGACGTGGAAGAACGGAACAACGCACAGTACTCGTTTCTCGTCCCCGCGATTGTACTTATAGAATAAGTTCGTGATTTGATCCGCGTTCGCCGTCAAGTTGAAATGGGTCAACATGACCCCTTTCGGAAGTCCCGTTGTTCCCCCTGTATATTGAAGAACGGCGACATCTTCTTTTGGATCGATGTCGAGCGGCGTGATAGGATTGAAGTCCTTATAATCTTTGAACAGCGTCGAACCGGTCGTATCGATGACGATATTGTTCTCCCGTTTCACTTTGATTGGATACAGTTTGTTTTTCGGGAATGGTAAGTAATCAGCGATACTCGTCGTGATCACGGTTTGAATCTCCGTCTTCTCACTGACGCGAAGCGTTTTCGGATATAACAGGTCGAGGGTGATGACGATTTTGACCCCTGCGTCCGTGACGAGGTTTTCTAGCTCTCGTTCCGTGTAAAGCGGGTTCGTCTGGACGACCGTCCCACCTGCATAGAGCACGGCATAGAACGAGATGACGTATTGAGGACAGTTCGGAAGCATGAGGCTGACGCGGTCGCCTTTTTCAAGTCCTTTCGCTTGAAGCATCGTTCCGAGTCGACGTGCGGCATCATCGATTTCCGCGAATGTCCACTCCTTTCCGATAAAGGAGACGGCCGTACGATTCGGATAATCCTTTGCTGCGCGAGACAATGCCTCATAGAGCGGCTTTACCTCATAATCGATTGACTGGGGCATTCCTTCTGGATAATCTTGTAACCACGGTTTGTTCATCGCTGCTCCTCCTTGGAAATGAATACTCATTCAGTTAACCCTATTATAATGCTAAGAAAACGCTTTCATCTACCCTTTACCCGATAATTTTCAGAAAATATCAAAAAAAGCGATTGGATTTGTTATCCAATCGCTGTCATACCCGCCTAAAATAGGAATCTTTCGAATCCAGTTGTTCAAGCTTCTGATTCATAAGTTGTTGCAATTCTTTTTCATGACGAATATTTGAGAAGTCCGTTCCGAACCATGCCTCCATCTCGGGTCGAGAGAAAGCGTAGGTCCGGTTCGGGAATGCAGAGCGGACAATTTCGGCGTTCGGGATGAGGGTAAAATAGGCAGCTGCATTCCGAATCGCCAGACGTTCTTGTTCCGCTCGTTCCATTCCCGGATCTTCGTAACGGACGGTCAACCCATAAGGACGCTTCTTCGTCTGCAGTTCGACCGATTGATAGCATTCATGTAGCGGCAAACTTCCGGCAATGCCGACGACGGCTGCATTGTCCCCGACTTTCGCCCCTTTGTATTCAAAGGCGTCCGGTTCCGGGTTCATACATCCTGCCAGTGAGATGACGAGTACGAGCAACAGACAGAAGCGTTTCATAGGTGTCCCTCCTTACGATTTGAGTCTCAAGTTGAAGCGGTAAAGCAAGCGTTTAGCGAGTAAGTGTGCTAAGAACGCTCCGATCACAAAACCGACAACATATAACATCACGCTTTGCGGGTAAAAAATTCCCGAGAAGAACACACCGCCTAACATTGCGAAACAAATAACGATAACGATATGGATGAGCCATAACCAGTTCGAGAACATAAAGAAGCGGCCATTATTTTCTTGTGGTGCTTCCTTGAACATCCACAATCCGAGACCAAATGTTAGAACGATAAAGACAATCGAACTGGACAAACCGATTGTAAGGAATTCCGTCCACTCCGCTCGAGAATCAAAGATTGAATACATATCTGTATTGACGATGTTATTCAACGGTGACAGGATTCGCATCGGTACACTTTCAAATACCTCGTCAAAAAGTGTATATGAAAGATTTGGAGAAAAGGCTATGAGCGATCCTTGAATGAGGGCTACAATCCCCATCGGGAAGACAAGTGCCACAAATGTCCAAACGACTTGTGAGATCGACTCACCACCAAATGATCCCATCCATAGCGATACCGAGAAAAATGAGATGCCCGACAAAAGTAGGAAAACAATCAATCCGAGCACTTTGACCTCATTGCCATCAAGTAAGAAGGAATAGTCAGAAAGACGGATGATGAGAAACATCAATGCCCCCCCTACCAATGTCGCTGGAACAATCCCTGTAACACCAATCACCCATTTTGATATGTACAGCTGGGTGCGGGTATATGGTAGCGACATCGAAAAGTCCGACATTTGACTGTTTCGTTCACTTCCAATCAGTACGGATGCCATAAGCGCACCGAAGATGACAAATAAGAAGACGACGACCCCCATCGGAATGAGTGCATCGAGTCCTCCTAAATATCCGAAATCAGAATTGCTATTGAAAAAGTCCTCGGTAGTCATCGTCTCTATATCTTCTTGGATTACATCCGAATAATCACTTGGATTTTCTTGCATATCGCGAATCTGTTCCTCATACACCTGCATTTGCGTCCATACCGGCACCGTGAAGGCGATGACGCCTAAAAAAACGAGCAAGATCCAAAGCAGCGACACTTGTTTCCAATCTTTTTTCAACAACACTTTAGACGGCATGGGCTTCTCCTCCTAACTGGATACGGAATACGTCTTCGAGAGACATCGGGATCTCTTCGATGAGCATCGGATTGTATGAATCGATAAACGCCTCGAGCTCGTCTGTGCGTTCTTTCGCCATGAACAGCACGACACGTCCTGTCACACTAATGATTTCAATATCTTTTCGTTCGAGCAACTCGACCGGGACATGGTCGTTGAAGACGACTTGCCACTTAATACTGAGAGCACGCGCCTCTTCGAGCGACATGATTGCTTTGACGCGTCCACTCTCGATCATGATGATGCGGTCGGCAATTCGTTCAAGTTCGTGTAACTGGTGGCTCGAGACGATAATCGAGCAGTTCCGTTTCTCGACTTGGGCAATCATCAGTTTCAACACGTCTGACTTGGCGACGACGTCTAGACCGTCCGTCGGTTCGTCGAGCAGATAGTATTTCGCTTGGACGGCGAAAGCGAGCGATAACGTGACGAGCGCCTTTTGACCTTTTGAGAGTTGGCGAATTTTTTTGTTGTCGATGTTGTAACGCGTCAATGTCTCACGGAAGGCGGAACGATTGAACGACGGGTAGATTGACTCATACAAGTCCGTCGCCTCGTTTACCGTATAGTGTTTGAGCGCGTCCGCCGAATCCGGTACGAAGATGATGTCCCGCTTCAATCCGGCATCTTTAAAGATACTTTTCGTTCCATAAAGCACGTCTCCCTGATCTGGGCGGATGATGCCGACCATCGTCCGGAGAAGTGTCGTCTTGCCGGCACCGTTACGTCCGACGAGCGCGATGATTTCTCCTGACTCGACAGTAAAGTCAATTCCGTCCAAAATTGTTTGACGGTCAATTTTTTTACTTAACTGTTCAACTTTCAGCATTGGATTTCCCTACTTTCTCATATTCCGTTCGCAATACGCCAATGGCTTCGTCTAACGGCACGTTCGCATAGTGGCAATCAATCGCAATCTTTTTGATCGAGGCGATGACCGGCTCACGTGCCGCATCATCGTCCACCCAGTCCTCGGAGACAAACGTCCCGCGCCCACGTCGCATCTCAAGCAGCCCGAGCCGTTCCAACTCCTGATACGCCTTACTGACCGTATTCGGATTGATGACAAGATCGGTGGCGAGTTCACGCACGGACATCACCTTATCTCCGGGTCGTAAAATTCCACGGATAACGAGCTCTTTCGTTTGATTGACGATTTGTTCGTATAGCGGTTCTGAACTTTTCATATCGATTTTGTATAACATGGGTCACACCCTCTCATAGTCAATGTTACTCTTTAAGTGTATTATATGTATTAGTACACGCAATTACAATAGTTCTTTGAGGGCACTTTTAGTTTACAGCGAAATGGAAATGATTTGAATAAGACTTTGGACCGAGGTATTCTCCTTCAATATCAGGTAGATTGAACGAGAGGTGACGAAATGATTAAAAAACGATTACTGGCAAGTATGGTCGGTGGGGTTCTTGCTGGCGGGCTCTTCGTATATACGACGATTGAAAAGTCAGAGGCACGGGAGACTTATACCGCGTATGTGAAGGAAACGTACAACGAACAACCCGATATCGAGCTGTCACGCGATTGGAAGATGGGCGGTTATGTCGGGGAAGTCACATTGACGAACGAACCGTTCGCCGGAACTTATATTCTCGAAACGTATGGTGACGGCTCCATCCACGATAACGTGCTCGAGACGTATTGGGAACGCGAGGCAGAGCGGACGATTCACGAGCGCCTCGTTTCGAAAAGAATCTTAAAAGAAGAAGAGACCGTCCGTGCGGAAGTACCGACCGGAGTGTCCGATGATGTGCAAGCAAAAGTCAGCCCGGCCCCGCCGTCCATCTATGAAACGAATCCGAAGACGTATCTCGACGTCTCGATCATGTTTCATGAAGACTGGAACAATACGGACGAACAGAAACAACGAATCCTCGATGTCATCCGTGAAGTGGAATCCGACGTCTATTCGATTCACTTCTCGTTCGACGGGAAGCCTGGAGGAAATGATGATTACACAGAACGGTACATGATGTTCACGCGCAAAGCGTCTGACATCGACCCGTCCTTCCTCGATGTGCGGACGATTGAGGATTTGAACGCCTATGACCGCCTGTATGGATTCGACGATACGACATTCACGACAGAATATCGATTTGATGGCACCCCTATCGAAGAGAAGACGACACAATAATCCGGTGTCGTCTTTTTTGAGCGTTTGACTTTACAGGCAATCCAAAACGTTGTATCGTTTGACAAGTCAACGATTGATAAGTCAATTGAGAAAGGTGGGACGCAATGGACCTACGTGAAATCAGCCGATTACTTTACCAAATCAAGGTGGCGGAACAAAATGTCGCATCGTCGTTCGAACGGGAGACAGGATTCAGCCTGACCCGCTACGAGATGTTACAAGTCGTCAAAGAACGAGGCGTTTGTTCGCAACGTGCGATTAAGGAAGAGATGAAAATCGACAATGCCGCCATCACTCGACATTTGAAAATCCTTGAAGAGAAAGGATTTGTCGTCAGAGAGCGGAACGCGGAGAACCATCGCGAGATGTTCGTCTGTGTGACAGAGAAAGCAGAGCAAGACCTAAGGGATTGCGAACGAGACGAACAGGCCAACCACCTCGTCTTACAAGCCTTGTCCGCTGAAGAGATTCAACACTTATCCGGACTGCTTCAAAAATTGAACAGTCACACCTAAACAGAGAAAGAAGGAATTCACCAATGGCAACTACATTCGAAAACAATACATTTACAGACGTTATGTTCGGTCGTAAATCAATTCGTGTTTATGACGAGAACGTGAAAATCTCACAAGAAGAGATGCTCGAGATGATTCAGGAAGCAACAACGGCTCCATCATCGGTCAACATGCAACCATGGCGCTTCGTCGTCGTTGAAAGCCCAGAAGCGAAAGAGACGCTCAAGCCGCTCATCCGTTTCAACACGCGTCAAAACGACACGTCTGCAGCGATGCTCCTCATCTTCGGAGACATGGAGTGCTACGAGTACGGCGAACAAATCTACGATCAAGCGGTCGCAGAAGGTAAAATGCCACAAGAAGTACGTGACCAACAGCTCGACGCGATCATCCCTTACTACAAAAATCTCTCGAAACAAGAGATGAACGACATCGTGAAGATCGATGCGAGTCTCGCAGCGATGCAATTCATGCTCACAGCCCGTGCACACGGCTATGACACGAATCCAATCGGTGGTTTCGAGAAAGACCAGCTCGCAGAAGCGTTCGGTCTCGACAAAGATCGCTACGTACCAGTCATGATCTTGTCTGTAGGGAAAGCAGCAGAAGAAGGTTACGAATCCGTTCGCCTTGATGCTCAAACAGTCACTTCATTCAAATAATTCACCACACAATCGGAGGAATCAACCATGATCTTAGTCAACGCCACATTCGATATCCAAGCTTCACAACGCGAGAACTTCTTGCGTGACATCCAAGTTTTGATTGACTCATCAAAACAAGAAGCGGGTTGTGTCGGATATGACCTATACGAGTCAACATCTGTTGAGAACCGCTTTGTCATGATCGAGAACTGGGAAGACCAAGCCGCTCTCGAGCAGCACAACCAAAACCCAGTCCTCATCAACTTCGCACAAAACGTGGCGAACTACGTGTCAGCGAAACCGGTCGTGCAAGTAGCAGCGGTCAACTAATATGTCGACGCTCACCCTTGTGTTCGGAACGCTTGTCGCCATCGAATTCTTCTATATCTTCTATTTAGAGACGATTGCGACGGCATCCTCGTCGACGTCACGCGTCTTCCGTCTATCGAAAGACGAGCTGACGAGAGACTCGGTGTCGGTTTTGTTCAAAAATCAAGGCGTCTATAACGGATTGATTGGGGTCGGGCTCTTGTACGGACTATACCTTTCCCCAAACCCGGTCGAGATTGTCACCATGATCCTGACCTATATCATCCTCGTTGCCCTATATGGCAGTATCACGAGTGACAAGAAGATTATTCTGACACAAGGTGGGCTTGCCATCTTGACGTTGATCTCGATGGTGATCTTATGACAGAAAGCGTTCGACCTGAGAAAATGGTCGAACGCTTTTTGCTTGTATCCTCTATACTAAATAGTGAGGTGATGATGGTGAGATACACATGCCCATGCTGTGGCTATCAGACGTTAGAAGAGGAACCACCAGGCACATACGACATTTGTCGAATCTGCTTTTAGGAGGACGACGGGGTTCAATTCGATGATCCCGATTATGAAGGCGGTGCGAATACGGTGTCGCTTCGACAGGCTCAACAAAATTACATTCAATTTGGTGCGAGTGAACGGCTCTTTTGTGATGATGTCAGAAAACCGAATAAACACGACAGAAAAGACCCAGACTGGAAACCCTTCTCTAGCAAGTAAACTTAATACAAGGTCACCCATATAAGAGGTGACCTTGATCATTCATCTAATCTAATACGCTCCCACATCTCTTCATCGACGACAAAGAACGATTCATGGGAGCATACCGCAAGCACACATGTCTCTCCCGTATAAAACATCAAGTCTTCCGGAAGTTTCGGATGAATCCAACTGAATAATGAACGACCCCGTTCTTTTAAGAACTGTACCGTCCTGTAATTCATATGAAACGAATATAGATACGCTGTATCCACAGACAGTCGTGTTGTCTCCCACTCACTTACGATAGTTCGTTCAATCAAATCCCAACGAATCTCTTCAGTCAGTACATCCATATACGCTAGACGCTCCTCTTCAATCTCCATGCGTCGCCTGTCTTCCACGAACGCAAAGTGAGTGCAGTGCTCAAGCAAAACATCGATGAGCGCCTCATAGCGCTCTCCCTTTACATCTTGAGTGATCATCAGCATGCTTTCAAGCCTCCTATGGTGAAGCAACAAATATACCCGTCTCTTCCGTAATCTCAAACGAATCTTGATTCCATCTCACTTCAATCGTCCCGACTCTTTCGGGTTCTTCGACACTTCGATATAATCGCCTGACCTCCATGTCAAAAGTGAAAAAGCCACTTGATTGTTTCATATACCCTTCTTGATTCACATATGTATTTGTCTGATCCCCAATCAGCTTGAACGAGTCACAGCTCTCATCTTCACACTGTACCGAATATGCTTCCTCGAACCAGCTTATAAAGTCAGCCTCATCCGCTTTCGTTGGATACATCGGTGCCGCCCAGACTCTAGCTACAATCAACACAACAAAACCGATGAACAACCATTTTCTCATACGCTCTCCCCCGCTCTCACTATCCAAAGTCTAACATGTCCATTTTATCAAAAAACCGCCCTGACCGAAGTCAGAGCGGAATTGATGTCTTATAAGGCGAAAATCGCTGCAGATACACCGACGACACCAACGAGCGCCATCGCATATACCGGCACACGTGGCATTTCGCCATTGTTGTCGAGCGCTTTCCCGAACATGTAGAAGACGATTGGGTGCACGAGGAACGGCATCGAGAAGATGAGCGGGATGAGAAGTGACGCTTCCGTTCCGAACATTCCACCTTGAACCGCTGCGAACAAGCCGAAGTGCGAGATCGCTGACGATTGTGCCATCGTCGTGTAATCAAACGCAATTGTGCTGAACGCCAAGATGACGAGACCACCGAAGACGGCCATCATCTGCCATCCGAACGAGAACTGCATAAGGGCTTTGACTTCTTTGAAGTCTTCCCCGTTCGCCGCGCGTAAGTTTTTCAACGCGAGCGCCGTGAGTACGAGACCGACCAAAACGATGATGGCTGTCGGCCAAATCCAGAGCGCACCGTTGTCGGCACTGACCGCGAGGATTGAGAAGACGAAGATATGTCCGAAGAACGGGATGTTGATCATGATTGGCGCACGTTTCGCTGCTACTTGACCGAAGTCACCAGCCGTACACGCTCCTGTGAGACCACTGTGTGAAAGTGACCCTGCCATACCTGGTGCGAGATTACGGATGTGACCCGTGCGAGCGAACCACATGATGAGCGCGATCCCACCGAACATCCAGAACAACTGACCGAAGAAACCGTAGACGAGAATCGAGTTCATGCCTTCGATGGCGAACGCGTCACCGATTCGTGAACCACCAACCATGAAGTTAGCAGCCAAGACGACCGGGATCCCTGCGAAGAGAAGCGCGCGGACAGTCGGTCCATACGTCCAGTTATGGAAGATGGCACCGAGTGCTGACGAGATCAACATCGCAAAGAAGATTTGCGGAAGTGCGATAATCGGCTGAACCGCTGTCGCAATCAAGAACGAGACGAACAAGATGACAAGCAAGAGGACAGTCTCGATGACACCTTTTTGCATGTATACTTTCTTGTCCTGAATCTGTGCTTTATGGTCGATGAGTAAGAACGACACCGCAAGACCGAGGAGTGCGAGGATTGGGTAGTAAAGCGCAATCCCTTCTGCCGTACCTGGCTCGATTGCCATACGGAAGAACCCTTCCAAACCGACGAGCAAGAAGAACGAACGAAGGATGAAGATGAACTGCGTACGTCCTGTCCCGAGGAACATCTCTTCTTTAGAAGGAACGACGATGTCCTCCATGTCGAGCTCTTGTTTGCTCAAGATTTTACGAAGTTCCTGTCCACCGACGAAGAACGAAACGACCAAGGCGATGATCGTCGTCCGTGACAAGAAGTCGACGAGCGGGAATTCAGGAAGACCCGGCGTCGCGATGCCGATTTCGACCATACCGAATCCGAGACCGAGACCGAAGATGACGATGACGAGGATCGGCGAGAAGCGCGTCCCAGCCACGACCATACGAGATAAAATGACCATCGGGATGACGAAGGCCATAAGCAACCAGAATTGGTTGATCAGTTGCATTTGAGATAATTGCTGTACAAGTTCCATTTACTAACCCCTAACATAATTTTTAGCACACAATATCGAAGTGTACAGGAATGAACATTATGTGACAATAGGGTGTGATGTTTTGTAAACATTGAAAGCGGAACCAAGTGAAATTGGTCCCGCTTTCGTTAGTTATTGGACTGTCTGAGGCCCCAAATTCCTTTATTTCCTGTGGAATAAAAGAGGTCTTCTTTTCCGGTAAAACTCGCCGAATCACTAGAATGTGCACGAATCTGTTTATTGACGTGCCCTTTCCAATCTTTATATCGATCGAGCTCGAGTTGGTAGTATGATTTTTCGACATACGCATAAATGTCTTTTAAAGATGCCGTCCCACCGTGGTGTTGGAGGGCAAACTGGATTTTACGTAGTAACAGGCGTTTCACATTACCCCACCTTTCTACTTCTGTTTCATTTCAAAGTAGTCTTCTAATTTGTTTTCAACTGCTAATTGAATAGCAGCATGCGCTTGTTTAGTCGGAATACAGTACTCTTCTCTGACAATGAGTTTCCCATTCGCATTCTTAAATGGTGTTTTACCTGTTCTTAGTGATTCAGTTGTCAAAGCTTTAAACGGTAGCGAATTTAGATGTCTCTCTATTTCCTTCTGTGAAAATGATTCTTGAAATATTTTAGCGATGCCATTTAATGAATGTTCTTCACTTTGCTTTCTTACCAAATCGTAGTACTCTTTTGCGATCACATCAGCTGATAATGGGTGAAACCAATCTTAAAATCCTCTATTGAGCATGATTTGGATAACATTCATTTTATATGTACCTTGACGCGCAAAACCATCAATAAAGTTACAAAAAGACTTTATAGCAATCTCTGATGAGTTGATAGTTATTTTATCGTTCAGCATGCTCATCCTTTCGCTTTCCGACTAAAGTAGTAATGTAATCGAACATCTACAATCTGTTTAACCCATTCATAAACGGTTAGATTGCGGAACGATTCATTGAATTCAATATGCAGAGTTTCATCTTCTACATAAAACGGTCCTTTAGCAATTTTATCGAATGGCATTCGTAACAATAATTTTTCAATTCTTTGTTGATGGAATGGTTGCTGAAAGTCTTTTGTCTTTCCATCAATCTGCTGACGATATGGTTCTTTTTTAATGTAATCATAAAATGGAAGAGCGGCTTCAGATGCTTTAAGTGGCTTGTACCAATTCTCTTCTCCCCGTTTTAGCATAATTGAAAGTACAATCATTTTATAGCTTTTGGTCATGCTCGTGTATTCCACCTCGACGAGAAGCGATTTCACATCACTGTATAGTATCGCTTCTTCCTCACTTAGTTCTCCGAGTTTATGCAAAAATCCGAAGAACCCACCAAGCTTTTTCCATTCGGAACGATAAGCGTCTATAGAGTACTCTCCTCGTTGGATTAATTCCATGTAGCTCGGGCGCCTACCCATTTCTTCTTTCACCATGAAATAATTTTGTTCAAGTAATTGCTGACGCGTTGAGGAACGTGTCACCATTTTCTTCAGTAAGTCAACAGTCTGTAAATCAAACTCAATTGTACATGACGAAGGTAGATCAATCGTAGTTGGTAAGGAACTCACTGTATCTTGTCGGCTAGTCGTCAACAAAGCCAGTTTCTTATCAATATTTTTATAGTTCCCAATTAAATCGATAATCGTACAATGAGTCTTTCCTTTTGATAGACGTAGCCCTCGTCCAATTTGTTGGGTGAATACTGTCAATGATTCAGTCGGACGACAGAACAATAGCGTATCGATTTCAGGAATATCGACACCTTCATTAAATAGATTCACTGCAAAAATGATGTCCAATTGTCCTTGCTTTAATTGGGCAATTACTTCCGTTCGATCATACTCGGCCTGACTATGAAGCGCTACCGCCTGCACCCCTTGTCTCCTGAAATAATCTGCCAAATATTCAGCTTGTATAACGGAAGAACAAAAGCCGAGTGCTCTCGATTGATGATGTTCTGACCATGCCTTAAAAATTTTCTCGGCAACACTTTCTTTTAACTGTTCTGCCAATAACTCTTCTTGATCATAACGCCGTCCATTGATCAGACGAATCTGAGAGTAGTCGATTTCATCATAGATTCCAACGTAATGAAACGGGGTTAAAAACGATTCTTCAATCGCTTCCGTAAAGTGCATCTGGAAAGCAACGTTATCATCACAAAGTGCATAAACGTCTCCTCCGTCTAAACGGTCAGGCGTTGCAGTCAAACCGAGTAAGAACTTCGGTTGAAAATAATCTAGCACTCGACGGTAGGAAGGAGCAGCCGAATGATGGAACTCATCCACGATTATCAAATCGAATTGCTCCGGGTCATATTGCTCCATTCTTTGTTTCGAAGCTAACGTTTGAATCGAGGCGAACACGACGTCAGCAGTATCTTGATTTCTTGATTCACCACCGAGTAGTAACCCGGTCTTCCAGTCATTCGCCACATTGAGGAATGACTTTTCTGCTTGTAACAAAAGTTCTCTTTGATGTGCGACAAAAAGGACATGTTTGAATTGTCGTGCAAAGAATGCACTCAAATACGTTTTCCCTAATCCTGTCGCTAAAACGAGCATCGCCTTTTTCCGACCTTCCGCCATCGTTTCTCGGAGAGCCAATAACGCTGCGTCTTGGACAGACGTCGGGGTAATCGAATCATCTTCTATGTAGACGGGAGAATGTTCAGCGACCTCCCATTCTTTCATTCGATCCTTTCGCGCTTCATACTCTTCACGATAAGGCTGTAACGAGACTGGATTCATCATTTGCGCATATTCACTATAAAATAATTCATGAAACGCAGCGACTGACTCTTCAAACACTTCCTCTGATACATTCGAAGGAATTTCAACATTCCATTCCACACCATGATTTAACGCACTATGCGACAAATTCGAGGAACCTACAAAAAACGTACCGCTTTCTATTGTACGGAACAAATATGCCTTTGGATGGAACGACCTCCCTTTTGAGCGGTATAGCCGGAGCTCAACATTCGGTATTTGGAATAACATATCCAATGCATCAGGATCGGTGAGGTACAGATAGTCTCCTACCAAGATTCTGATTTGAGCGCCACGTTCACTCGCTTTTCTTAAAGAAGCCGATAATTCCTTCACTCCCGACACTTGAGCAAACGCGACAACCATATAAATTTCAGTCGCCGCGTCTATGTGTTCTTGTAAAGGGATGCCAAGATTGCTCGTATGGAGTCGTAAATCACTCATGATCGAGGACCTCTTCTAAAAATAGACCCTTTTCAAAACCGCCACGTATTTTGCGTTTCTCTTCACGTATGCGGTTCAATTCATCGAAGTCTGCCCCATGCATATTTCCAAGTGTATAGACCAACTCCAAAATGTCAGCTAACTCTTCAAGAGACTCTTCATCAATGTTCGTTTCTTCATACTCTTTGATTTCTTCGTAGAGTTTCAATCGTGATTGCTCGAAGTGTTCGGCTTGAGTAAGTTGCTTCACAATCGGGATTTTTCCTGATTCGTGAATGATTTCAGGGATGTTGTCTCTTACTAATTTGTTATAAATCATATCGTCTCTCCTCTCAATCATCTATTTACATTTTAATAAATGCATAGGTATAAATCACTCTAAGAATAATACCCGATACTTTTTTAGTTATGGTTGCCATTAAATGATCAGAATCGATGATTATGATTCTATATTTTGTTACAATGTTTGTAAAATATCATGTTGTGTAGGAAGGAAATTAACAATGAATACCCAAAAGAATTGGTCATTTTTAGTTACAAATCTAGTACCGGATGAAGATACCAAATTCACTTACGATGAATTTAGTAAGTGGATGACTGATTCACCAACAGAGGCCATGGTTTACTTAGATGGTATTTTTCAATCTTTAACTTTGAAGCGAATGTATATGTTAGCTAAAATAACCGGGCGTCCCGCTCTCTCGGAACGATACTTTGCTCGACATGTTATAAAACATGGTTGGCAAAAACTTAAAGTTGAACTTAACGCTTCTATGAAAGAATTGAAGTGGGCCCACCGTTACATAGAAATAAGTGATTTATATACAAAACGTAACTTATTGAAAACAGAGACAATGGAGGCATTCGAAAAATTAATTGCACTAACAGAAGTATTTCTACAAGAATCTGAAGAGTCCTTTGATGACTCTTTCAAAGAGAATATGACTAGTACTATCGTTGAAACTTCAGATGTATTCATGATGCCCCCTAATTCTCTATACGAATCCGATAGTGTACAAAGACAGCAAACTTCTGAGGAATTTTATATGGTAAATGATTTTTCAGCAAAAAATGAAGAAGAAATGAATGAAGAAATCGAAATGGATGAGTCTGGTCATGAACATATTGATGAACCTTCCCAACCATCAACTGAATTGAAAACTAGTATTTTATTAGAACGTTTACGAATGCTCCAGTCATCTTCTAAAGAGTCAGTCGTTAACGCTGACAGCTTTGGTTTGTTTCGAGAGTATATGCACATCAATCGTCCGATTCAAATATCTCTTCTTGAAACATTAGAAAAAGTTAATGCGGAATCAACTCCTCAACTAATTTTATTGAGCGGTAGTGTTGGGGACGGGAAAAGTCATTTGCTCGCTTATGTAAAAGAAAAATATCCGGACTTGGTCACTAACGTTAGAATTCATAACGATTCAACCGAGTCATTTGATCCATCTAAGAGTTCGATCGAAACTTTAGATAATGTCATGTCATCTTTCTACAAACAAGACTCAAATAAAAAACATCTATTGATTGCCATCAACCTAGGTGTACTACACAATTTCTATAGTTTTGCCGAGTCTGAAAATCGATATGACTCACTCAGAAAGTTTATCGATGCATCAAACATTTTTGGACATGGAGAGCATATCGTCTACTCTTTAGATTCTATCCATCTATTGAATATCGCAGGTTTTCAAACATATAGTGTCGGTGAAGAAGGAGCCCACTCTTTCTTTTTCACAAGCATTCTCGAGAAAATCGTTTCTGAATCAAATGAAAACCCGTTTTATACTGCATATCTAGAAGATACAAATCATGGTCATCGCTCTATTGTGCATGACAACTATGATTTCTTATCTAATCCTTCTGTACGTGAATCTGTTGTCAATGTCATCATTCAAGCCATGGTAAAAGAAAAACTCATTATTTCTACTCGTGCATTTTACAATTTTATTTTCGATATCTTAGTTCCATCAGACTTAAATCTCGACCGTGAGAGACCGGAAGCAGCATTACCAAATCTGATTTTTGGTCATCCTGATCGCTCTAATATTCTAAGTTCATTACATCAAAATGATCCGATTTCATTCCGTATCCCATACTTTGATGAATTAATCACCAAGTATGTGCTGTCACAGCATCCTCAAGAAATCGCTAAGAATGAATTAAAAGAGATTGGAGACGTATATAGTTTCATACATCATTCACCAGAAAACGAAAGTAAACTAAATACTTTGGGAGCATTTTTAGTGCGTAGCTACTCACTCCTAAATCCAAAAGACGTCGATCAGACCTATATGAATTTTTTACAGTACGTAAAGGCGTACTACCTTGGTGATGGTGAGAATATCGAATCGTTATTTGAACTCATTCGTAGTGTCATTTATTTATGGAAAGGATCTCCGCGAGAAAATTATCTCTTTATTGACGGCGCAAATAATGAATATCGCGTGGCATATCCATTCCAAGCGGAAGAAATCGTAGACCAACGCCTCTTTGATAGTGCTGAAACTAAAGATGATGCTTTTTATCGCTTCAGTCCATTTATACGAATCGGTTTTGACGTAAATGGGAAGGAGATTCTTTTTGATCTTGACTATAAATTGTATAACTTACTGGTAAAAATACAGCATGGATATCGACCAAATCGTAATGACTTAAGAGATGCTGTGCAGTTTATTGACTTTTATGATGAACTCATCCGACATACAGATAAATCAAAATCAATTCTTCTAGTCTCCACTCATGATGGTTCGATGGTGGAACTATCTAAACCAAAGTTCAGCAAATCAAAGTTCGAAGTTAGAAAGGTGAAGCAGTAATATGATAAATACTCATGATGTAAAAAATTACGAATTAGACTGGAAACTTCTCGAGTCATTTCTGATTCAAAATAAAGGCTATCGTTATTCACGTAGAAAAAATACATTTGTATTACCTTTACCTACACGTGAACCGGAACGTTCAAAATTCGAAAGCGGCTTCTGGCCAATAACTGGCGGTATCGTGAGATTGTTATCTAATGAACCGCTCATTCCTGAACATCCTAAGTTGGACGAGAATCACATCCTGTCAATTGGAAAATTTGATTCCGAAGAAACGAGTGAATGGTTCAAATATTTTATCAAGAGTCAGCAACGTAAAATCGAAGAAACAGAGATTTCTAGTTTGTCGCAACTTCCTCTACTCACTTTAAGTGAGAAAAAAGAGAGGAATGGTCAAATCGATTTCATTAACTATGTCTATGGCACGTTGATTGAAGGAAATGAAGAATTTCTTTCACCACTGTTTTTAGATGAAAACAATGACGATCTTCTGACACAAATTTTTCGAAGTTCTCGCTCGACGAATAAGTCTACATTCAATAGTCCTTATTCATGTTTGTTCCCACGTTTAAAAGAACAATTTAAAGAAGATTTGATTCATTTATCCACAAATCCAAAATTCTTCTTAGACAATTTAAATCATATATTCATTCAATATACGTTTATCTTGATGTCCCAGACTGTTCTTCAAACTAATCGATTTACAAAATTTGATAATGAGAAACTCATTCCACTCTATTTTTTAATGGAATGGGAAAAGGCAGCCCGCTGGCGTACAAGTTATACGAACGGCTATCGATTGTTAAAAGAACAGGTGAAAGATTTTTACAAACATGAGCATGCACTGAATATCGTTTCTCAAACACCAGCATTTCAGTCACAAAAAAACTTATACTATCATCATATTGATGAATTACTAACTGCAGCTGGTGAGGATTCTAAGAAAAATTATATTCAATCACTCTATTATTGGATGAATAATTTCTATACGCAGCATAAAGGTATCGAAACCCCAAAATACAATGCTGACAGCACGTTAGACGAAGCCTTTAGAGACTTAGCCGAAGCAATCTCAATTGGATTGAATAAAGAGTTAAAGTCTCGATATCCTGCCGCACTTGACGTCTTTCTATTAAAGTTCTATAGAAAACATGGTGGTTCACTTGGCTCATTACTTGCCGTAAATCAAGAACAATTATTGACTCTTATAGCTTGCTCAATTAAACAGGACAAGATTGAATTGAATAGGCTTTGGATTGAACTTGAATTAAGAGGACTATTCTTTGATCATCACTCAAAAGAAGAAATTGTTGGGCTATTGGATAAACTAAACTATTTGGAAAAGAAAAGCGATAGCGGGGATGCACAGTATGTCAAATCAATTTTATGAATTTATCACACAACAATTATTACAATTCTTTAAACATGAGATTCAACAAAATAGAACAGATCGTTATTACGTCTATCTTCCGACAAAACAAGATGTAAAAGAAATGTATGATGCACTTTCAGGTTTAAGCGTTTCTGAAACCTTCACATATAAACATCCATTCGGAAAAGAAAATTATGTGACCAACTCACTTAACTTTTCTACAGGAAAATTAGTAATAGCAAGTTCTCTTGATACAGATATTGATTATCTCGTTACTCTGAGAAATGAAATGAGTGAACAAAGCGGGCAATGGTCTAATACTTCCTTAATGATTCTGACTGATAATTTAAATGACTCCATCCGGGGTGGAAGTATTGACTTGACTTCTGAAGGTCGTCCATTGCACATTAGCAAAATCATTCAACATTTAGATCAGCATTTAGCAAGTAGTGATTTATCGAAATCTGAACAAATGATTATCGCCGATTATTTAAAACGTCGTAATCAACAAAAACAAATTACGAATGGTTCATTTCTAGATTTCATCGATATTTTAGGTCTTTTACACAAAGATACGCTTGATTCGGATGACTATACCTCATTACAGTACTTTCAAGATGGCGACCTAAGTTCGCTTATTCGTGAACGAGATGAAAAAAATGTTGGGTCAGCCTCATGGAAAAAGATAAACCGACAAATCGAGAATCGCTTATCAGAAAATCACGAATTATTCGAAGATGTTGAACGTTACTTCACGTTAGGAAACACTCGTGAAAAACTAGAAGAGCGATTTGATAACGGGGCCACAAAATTAAAAGAGGATACTTGGCAACAAGCTGATTACACTGTATTGAAAGAATGGGAAGAGAAAGCAAAATCAAATCGAGATATTCAATTCATATCCGAAAAAATGATTGCAAAAACCGACGGCTCCAAATTATCAACTTCACATTTTTGGAAACGCCCACAGTCTGAAACTAAATCAGGTCAAAGAACTTGGCACATCATCGTCTTTTCTACACAAGAAGCAGACAAAGTTCAAATTCATCTTCCTTTTGACCGTTTTACGTCGAAGCAATTTTTGGACAATAAAAGTGCAAAATCAACCGTAAGTTCTGGACATTCTCTTATTACTACGATTGAAAATAATTCTACCCAAGTTACTTTCTCACGGGTACGCTACAAACATGAAGGCCAGACTTCCACTACTTATTTATTTAATATTGCAGTTGTTCCACTGTCGCCTGAGTTTTTAAATCCATATCAATCACGATATTTCATTGATACGACACCTAAAAATCAACAAGCGATTCGCTTAATACTTGATGGTCATCATTTAGTTGAACTCGGGGACGGTTCGGGACAAATAAATGATGTTGTTGTTGGTTCATCAGAAGCGATTAAGATTGGACATAATGATGTGATCACTCTTCCTTTAAATGCTCTTGATGAAGGAGAATCTCGCGTTCGATTCTCTGTAATGATTGATGAAGTTGAGGTCCCACTAGCTATTAAAGACGAGATGTTAAAAACTACTCCTTTAGATGGTGTTAGTATTTGGACGAGAAAGAGAACAGATGAAACATCGTTTTTAATCGACTCAGATTATAAAACCATCCATAATGGTCAACGCACTTACTCTACCAAATCAATAGACCGAAACTTCTTTAAAATGGAACAAGATTGGTTAGATAATCATGTACGGTATGCAAAGCAACTTTCCGATGATACTTTCGAGAGCATACCTTTAGAGTTACCAAGCGCTGTAGAAACGAGTTATGATTTATTTTTAAACACGGTTAAGAGTAAGGGAACAATCCCTTCACTCATGTATTACGATGACCAAGTACAGTCAGCTGCCTTTGATTTTATAAACAACTACCTGTCTGAA
Source organism: Exiguobacterium sp. s163 (assembly GCF_018617135.1). Lineage (GTDB taxonomy): Bacteria > Bacillota > Bacilli > Exiguobacteriales > Exiguobacteriaceae > Exiguobacterium > Exiguobacterium profundum. The sequence continues at coordinate 24,670 of NZ_JACSJN010000002.1, read as the reverse complement.
ATTGAAAAAATTAAAGCTCAGTCTTTAATGACTGTACAACAACGAAACCTATACCGTTTAGGACAAATGGAGACGATTGACGGTTTATTATTAACTCCATTCTCACCATTGAACATTGCTTATCAATGGCAAGTGAACTCGAATTTAGGTTCTGAAGATATCGATTCGAATATTTTAAAAAAATTAAAAGCGAGCTATACATTGCCGTATGCGTTTAATGTACATGAAATGCTGCTTAAGCCAACGGATTATTCTCCATTACCTGAATGGCATGAATATGTGATTAGAGAAAAAGTAAGCATAGGTGAAACAAACTCTTACTTAGCAAAAGTTGTAGAAGAGAAAATGACCCACTTTGCTGATCATTACGACTATCTATTCTCAATACAAAATTCGGCTCCGCTCTGTATCAATGTTATCAATGTCACAAATGATGAAGAAATTTTAAAAGGAATTATTTCTTGGTTTAAAAATCAAATTTCTTCGAAAGGTGTTCTCGAAAACATCAAACCACTTGAGGTGTCTTTATATCTACCAAACGCTTCTGGTTTAAGTGCTTTTGATACATTAAACGAGATAGAGACTGCTGAACAATTAAAAGAGGAATTCGGTATCGACTTATCTATTGATGACTTCGAAATAGATGATGTTTTACATGTTCTTCAACAGTCTATTCTTTATCGAAAGTTAGACTTAGAGGAGCCAATCCTCTATTCTCATATTTCATTTTATAAAATGGGAAATGAATCGAGAATCGTTACACAACCGATGCGTGATTTATCAAATAGCATGAACTTAGACGGTTTATTCACTACCGTATCATCGGTTCAAAGTGATGATACCGGATACCGCGTTGGATTCGGTACAAAAGGAGCCGACATTAACAGAAGTCTTATGACAAAATTCGGCTCACTTTATAATGAACTTACAGCCAACATGAAAGACGGTGGACACAGTTCTTATATGAAAGATGTTTCATTGACAATGCACATCGATGTTGCTGATAAAGACGAACTCGAAAAAATTTATAGCGCCTCACATTGGGTAACGTTTATTGATCCACCTGTCGGATTAGATTTCTTTAAATCGTCTTCAGACAATTTGATCATTGTACATTACAGCGACCAATATTCATCAACAAATGGTTATGATGCCATCACTGTAACTGACAAATCAAAACAATATTTTAATGTGATTGAGGAATTTGTTAATTCTCAGGGTGTGACATCTACGCAAGAACAGATAGAAGAAACAATTCGTGCTTTCAACACGTTTAACGGGGAATGGTTACTTCGAGCTGTCCAAGGAAGAGGATACGATAAACGAGAAAAGATGAGTATTGTTTCAGCAATTAAAGAAACACTATTGCTTTTTAATGAAGAAAATACGATTTGGGTACCAATTTCTATGGAAGAAGTCGTGCGTGTTACAGGCAATGTGAAACTTAGTAAACGTGCTGGTCTATTTTCAGGAAAGACAATTGGTCGAAAAGGAAATTGCAGCGATGATTTATTGATGATTGGACTAGAAATAGATCAAACACAATTAAAGGTACATTTATTCCCGGTAGAAGTTAAAATCGGAATAAATGACAACAGCGTCATCTCAAAAGGTATTTCACAAATCACAGAATTGAAAGCTCGACTAAATGACCATCTACTCGATTTAACTACTTTTGACGCTAAATTCTTACGAAATTATTTTGTTAGACTCTTCATCAACAATGCAAAAAAAATGCAAGAAAATGAAATTTGGCCTAGTAAAGATTTTCGTTTAAGTGCAGAGCTAATCGATCGGTTGATGAACGATGATTTTAAAATCGTTGATGAAAAAAGAGCAAAATTTGGAAATGGTGTTCTTGTCTCATTTAAAAAGCATTCAGAGTCTGTACGTCACTCCAGAAGTCAAGGTGTCGTAATACTAGAGTTACCTGAACAACACGGTTATGAAGCACTTACTCAGTCTTTAGATTCACTTGAATCTTCCAAAAAGCAAAAATCTTTAGCTCCAACTTTCAAAAATGAAGCCTTTGCTTCACCTGCTGATTCGACAGAACAACAAAAATCAACAGATGAACTAGAGGACAGAAGGAACTTACCTGAAGACGAAAATCATACTGTTGTTGAACCTGATTTGAAGATTGCTCCACTCACTCAGCCTAACCTTGAACTTGTAACTCCAAACGTTGTTAGTCTAGAACAGGTTAGATTGCATCTAGGTAGTGAATTGAATCAAGACTATTATTGGGAATACGGGCATCCACGACTATCCAATCGACATCTCCTAATCGGTGGTCGATCCGGTCAAGGAAAAACCTATTTCGTACAGTCTCTTCTATTGCAGTTGGTCGAACAAAATCAATCCGCATTGGTGATTGATTATTCGAATAGTTACACACTAAGCCAGCTCGATGAAACATTTGTAAATCGAATGGGGGAAAAATTGACAGAACGCATTGTGTATCATGAATCTTTCCCTTTAAACCCTTTTAAACGGAGAGAAAAAGAAATAAGCGGTCGGAAAGAGCCTGAAAAAATTGTTGAAGTTGCCAGAAGAGTAGCTGCAGTTTTTGCCTCTGTATATAGAGGTTTAGGCGATCAACAGAAAAATGCGATTTATATGGCAACTAAAAATGGTATTGAAAAATACGGAGAAGACATGCGAATGGAACTTCTCATTGAAGAACTTGAAAATCTAGAAACATCATCAAAATCAACAATCCAGTCTGTCATTAGTCGACTAACCCAGATGGTTGACATGGATCCGTTTGACTATGAATCGGATAATGACTGGAGTAAAATTTTTGAGAGTAACGGGGTTACCGTTATTCAACTTGAAGGATATGACCAAGACGAGATTAAAAAATTGCTGGCAGAGTTCATCCTTTGGGACCTATGGTACTACTCACTTTCAGGATCTAAAGATAAGCCGATGCCTGTTATTTTAGATGAGGCACAAAACTTATCTTTCCGTGATGATTCTCCATCGGCAAAAATTCTTCGAGAAGGTCGCAAATTCGGTTGGTCAGCTTGGTTTGCCACACAATCATTTAGTAACTTCGACAAAGAGGAACTTGCTATTTTAGACAATGCGGGTACTAAAATCTACTTCGCGCCTGCCGATAGCGAATTAAAAGTAATTGCAAATCGCATTGGTACCATATCTTTAGATGATTTGCGTAGTTTGAAAAAAGCTCACTGTCTCGCTGTTGGACAATTCAAAATTAGTGATGTGGAATTGAGTAATCAAGAATTTCATCATGTTCAAGTCCCACCAATGAAATGAAAAAACGCGCGTCAAATAGCGCGCACATTCTAATAGAATAAGATTCATGAGATACTCCTCCCAAATATGAGATTTGGGAGGTTTTACTTTGAAAAGAAAAGAGAAAGAAACATATTGGATAGTGAAGATTGAAGAGTATCGTGCTAGTGGTTTGTCCCTGGTCGAATGGTGTGAAACAAGTGATGTTTCACTTCACAATATGAAATATTAGCTACGAAAACAGTCCCCAATCAATCGTGATTCAAGCCAGGAAACCAGTTGGGCCTCCTGTGTCGTCGAAGAACCAAAAGAAAAATCAATTTCTTTGAGAATAAATCAAGTTGATATCGAGGTGACGAGTGGCTACGATGAGACACTTCTACTACAAGTGATCCGGACGCTGCGCTTGGTATGATGAATGGTCGCGCTGTCGAGCGCGTCTATCTAGCAGCGGGTCCAACAGACCTTCGCAAATCGATTGACGGACTTGCTGTCATCGTCCAGGAACTTTTCCAGTTAGATCCATTTTCGAAGCCTTTGTTCGTCTTCTGTAACAGAAAATAAGAAACAACGTGTTTTCTATTTGACACTTACTTTTATTCTTCATATCGGTCTACTGCCTGTTTGGCTTCAAGTAGCGTCCAGCCGTGTTCTTCTCGAACGCGCTTGACGGCTTGTACTTTTTTCCCTTGTCTTACTAATGCAGCTAGCTCTTGATCCAACTCCGGACTGAATTCTTGTGTAGAAGGATGATTCGTCTTCTCAAGTTGACGCAAGCGCATCCGAAGGTCACGAACTTCTGCGTACAAATAAAACGTAAACCCGATAACCGAGATAAGTAGCCAAGTCTGCCATTCCAGAGTAATCACCTTCTCATAATTAATTAAATTTTGATCCCTATTATGTTTTAAATGAAAGGAAAAATTAGTATATCCCGAATTCAAGATATAGTTAATTATAGCGCTTACCAAAAATATAAGAAAGGGACAGGGTGTCCACTTCATAAATGTAATCCACGGTTAAATCATCCTATTTTTACAGTCTGAAATGTCCAAAAGACATTCCATCCATTTCCGTATGATACTTTCCCTAACAGAAAAAACACAGCCTCAACTAATGTTGTTACAAATGTGATAAAGAACACAATAAGGTAAGGGCTTTTGCTACTTTTCTTTATGATGAATTATATGATGAAACGGTACCTGTGCGCTGAACAATTCAACACAATTTGCATAAATGAAGAGGCTGGGACAAAACCTAGACTCTTTCTTTTATAAGAACCAACGTGTTCACTATCTGACGCTTACTTTTGAACTGCTCCCCGTCAAGTAGAAAGGGCAAATAATGAAAACCAGCCTAGGCGGCTTGAGATCTGTATTCGACAGGGCTCAAGTCATTTAGTCGTTTCTGAAGACGAACATGGTTGTAAAACAATATGTAGGTCTCGATGGCCAAGAAACACGAAAAGATGGCCGATCAACGCAAGGACTTCCTTCACAAACTGTCGAGACGGATCGTTGACAAGAACCAAGTCATTATGGCGCGCATCAAGACCGTGACATCAACGCAAGCATCAACCTATGGATGTTGGCCGACTGACAACCATTCAGGACGGGGACTGCCTGACGAGCTTGGTCCATAATCGTGGCTAGTAAGAGCACGGTCTTCCCAAGAAATTCTCCCTTCAATTTGCGAAGCAAATAAGTGGCGAGTAGTTCACAAGCAGATAAACCGAAAGAAACCAAAGCCACCACACCGAAAGAAGATGACCTTCAAAAAATCATGAACCTCGGCACGTTCCAAACGTTTATTGGAGATCCACAAATGAAAAAACGTGAATTCCAAGTTGGACAACCCGTCTTCGCTTCACCGGATGGAACTGAATCGGAAGATGGGAAGCGATTCGTGAGTCTCCCGCTCTCCCTCTTCCATTCAGATGACGGTCAAGGTGGTTATATGGAATATCGTCCGAACGGATTCCGTATGTACACACCAGACGGGACAAAATATAGTCCAGTCGATATGGTCAACCACAACAAAAAAGAGTTCAAGAACGGTTTTCGTTATTTCACAGGCGAGAAATCTGAAATCGATTTGGTCTTCCTCGTCCCAGAAAAAGAGAAGACGCTCGTTTTGTATGCGTCAAGCAGCGCCATGCCGAAAGTGTATACCGTCAAAATTGATGTTCCGTAAACTAAACAACGTCGCCCCGATTAGAGGCGACGTTGTTTTTCATTCGGCTTCTTCCACAATTTCGACACGTACTCCCGTGTCCCCGACTTTTCCTAGGTTTTCTACGGTCGGGTCTTCATACGCCAACACATGAAATTCCTGTTCGATCGTACGGATGACATAATGCGCGAGCGCACCACGGTTTCGGTTCACCCGATCAATCGCCATCCGTTCACTGGCGAATGACATCAGGCGCGACGCGGACAGTTTCACAATCGGATGCTCGTTCCATAACCCATCTTCTTTCATTCCGTGCTCTTCTTGTGTCCCTAGAAAGACGGCATACTGTTCGAAGCGAACTCGGATGCGGTCGCGCTCGGCATCCCATGTGAGGAGCATCGTCGGATTCGCCGCTCCATAAAACGTCCACTCTAACGGATAATACGCCTCATTCTTCATCTGAAACGATTCCATGTCGAGTACGTAACGTTCGGTCGACATCAAGTAGTGTAGTCTAGATTCATGAATGATCCCCTCCTAGAACATACAATATCTCCTTATATGACTTCCCCGTCATTACGTGATTCCTCATCAATTTCTACAAATTCTGCTTCGATGATTTCAAGATTTTCACGCTTGACTGCTTCCACACTTTCAATAAATTCCGTTTCCGTCATGTTGACTCCTTCTTCAAGCGCATGCATGAGACGATTGCCCATCTTCGTCATGGATGAGTACGTGATCCCTCCTGAGATGACACCACCTGCGAGTGGAATCATCTTCGAGATCCCTTTGGCGAACGTATCTTTCGTCATCTTCACCCCGATCATCGCCGACATTTTCTTGATGATTGGATAGTACACCGTTTTCGTCAGCGCTTTGTTCGGAATCTTTTTCAAAGCTTCTTTCGAGAGTTGTGCGGATAGTGCCTTGATGGTAGCCGTCGCACCTCCCACTCCGAACATGACACCTAAAAAGAGAATCAATTCTCCATTCACCCGTTCGACATCTAATTCCCCGTCTTCCCAAAAGTCATCGTATCCATACAAATACCCGATTTCTTGCGCTAAACGGAGGGCGAAACCGAAGAATTGTGCCGTATCGGCCGGAATCGTTGCGGCAAGACCGATGCCTCCTGGTAGCCCGGCTGCAAACGATGCACTCGAACTTTTCATCGTCTGATCGGTAATATTTCGCTTCGCTACTTTTTTGATGACTGAAAGAGATACCTTTGCTTCAAGCGGCCCCTTCTCGACAACCTCTGCCAACTGAGTCGCTGGCACGTACTTACTGAAACTTTGGTCTAAAAACTCTTTCCGGTCTACTTTCACCCCAGGTAATTTCACTGCATTCGTCATCAAGACTTCAAACACTTCTGATCCGTTCGCCATGACCTACACCTCAACCTTCTTATGTATCTCGTTCCATAATCTAGTTTCAGTATATCGATTTCCTCACACGAATTGTAAAATATTTTCCTTTCACCCATATATTTTATATTCAAGGTATCTAAAATCAAAAAAAGGGAGCACCCGAATGGATTCTCCCTCTTCCTTCAATAAAAGATATACCATAGTGCCGCTGCCACTAAGAACAGCCCGGCCCCGATGAACAAGATCTTTGCCAATCGTTCGTATACCATGTCTTCACCTCACCAATGCCGCGCCGACGACGAGGGAGACCCCAATCGACAGCAAGAATGCCAACAACCCGACGGCGATATTCCCTTGTTGAATCTCATCGTTCACCTTCAGTGTCGGTGTCAAAAATTCAAACAACCAGTATGTCGCGAGGAGCAAAATGAATCCGAAAGCACCCCCGACGAAGATGTCGATTGTGCTATCATGATGGTTCTCGACGACCCGAAAGATGTTGGCGAGACCGACAATCTTCCCGCCTGTCGCCAAGGCGACGGCAATATTTCCTTTTTGAATCTCACGCCAGTTGCTGTACGGCGTTGTCACCTCGAAGATGGCAAGACCGACGACAATCATCAGTCCCGCCATCGAATAGAGGCCGAACGACTCCAGCATAACGGCAAACGTAATCGTACCCATTCCCGACTCTCCTTACTTCAGTTCGACGACCGTGACACCGAGTCCACCTTCACCCATTCCTCCTGGGCGCTGGCTCTTCACGTGACGATGTCCTCTTAAAAATTCTTGTGTCGCCTGACGCATCGCTCCGGTACCTAATCCGTGGATGATGCGGACGTTATCATAGCCCGACACGAGTGCTTCATCGATATACTTGTCTAGACGCATGAGTCCCTCTTCGACACGAACGCCACGGAGGTCGAGCTCGGACTTCGTCGAGCTCTGACGTTTGAGCGAGCTGCCTTTCGACTGAAGCGACTTCTCTTTCGATGGACCGATCTTCTGAAGGTCGTCCGCTTTAACATTCACTTTCATGATGCCAACTTGGACGTTATACTCATTGTCGTTGATTTGTTTCACGATGTAGCCTTTTTGATTGAACGTCGTCACTTTCACTTCTTCGCCCTTACTGAACGTACGTTTCTGCTGGGCTTTTTGTTTCACTTTTTGAATCTTTTTCTCTTGAAGCGTCGGTTTTGCCGATTCGAGCTCTTTCTTCGCCGCGATAATCTCGTGCTCTTTGACGATTCCTTGCTCACGTAGCTTCTTCAAGCGGTCGATGACTTCGTTCGCTTGACGCTTCGCCTGTTCGACGGCCTTCTCGGCTTTCGCCTCGGCCGCTCTATACAAGTTGTCGCGTTCGCGCTCAAATTCGGTCAACTTCGCTTCGAATTCGGCCTGCTCTTCTTCAAAGTCATGGCGCTTGACGATGAGCTCTTGCTCGAGCTGCTCGGCGCGTTGCTTCGCTGCTTCAAGCTCATTGATCATCGATTCGACTGACTCGGCATCACTACCGACGTGGCTACGTGCCTTGTCGATGACTTGCTCAGACAGTCCGAGACGACGACTGATCTCGAAGGCGTTCGAGCGACCCGGTACGCCAATCAAGAGACGGTACGTTGGGCTGAGCGATTCGATATCAAACTCCATCGAGGCGTTCATGACACCTTCGCGGTTATAAGCGTAAGCCTTTAGTTCCGAGTAGTGCGTCGTCGCAGCGACACGTGCCCCGCGGCGTTTCACTTCATCTAAGATGGCGATGGCAAGGGCAGCTCCTTCTTGTGGATCCGTCCCGGCACCGAGCTCATCGAAGAGGACGAGTGACATGAAGTCGATTTTGTCGAGCATGCCGACGATGTTTGTCATATGCGAGCTGAACGTCGAGAGACTCTGTTCAATCGATTGCTCATCCCCGATATCGGCATAGACCGCGTCAAACACGGAAAGCTCTGTCCCGAACTCTGCCGGCACGTAGAGACCTGATTGCACCATCAATTGAAGGAGTCCAATCGTCTTCAACGTGACGGTTTTCCCGCCGGTGTTTGGTCCGGTGATGACGAGTGACGTGTAGTCTTCTCCGAGCTCGACCGTGATCGGTACGACCTCATCTTTCGGGATGAACGGATGACGTGCCTGTTTCAACTTGATTTCTCGATTGTCGTTCAACTTTGGCTCGGTCGCTTTCATCTCTTGTCCGTATGCGACTTTCGCAAAGATGAAGTCGAGTTCGGCCAACACGTCGAGGTTCGTCATGATGGCATCATGGACCCCACCGACCTCGTTCGAGAGAGCACTTAGAATCCGCTCGATTTCAGCACGTTCTTTCAGACGAACTTCTTGAATCTCGTTATTGATGGAGACGATGGCCTGCGGCTCAATGAAGAGTGTCTGACCAGAAGCCGACTGGTCATGGACGATTCCACCGAACGCTTGACGGTACTCTTGTTTGACCGGTACAACATAGCGATCGTTCCGGATTGTGACGATGGCGTCCGAGAGCATCTTCGCATTGTTACGGAGGATGTTGTCGATACGTGACCGGACACTCCCTTCAAAGCTCCGAAGCTGTGTCCGAAGTCCACGGAGTTGTGGACTCGCGGAATCTTGGACCGTCCCTTGGTCGTCAATCGCATGACGAATCGCCTGTTCGACCTCGATGAGCTTCGTCAACTTGTCCGCATACTCGTCAAGACGTGGAATGCGAATCTCTTCGTTATCCTCGTGAAGCTTCTCGAAGAAGTTCTTCACTTGGCGTCCGCCATACATGACGGCAGCGACAGCGAGCAATTCGCTCGTCGAGAGGACCGAGCCAATCGCGGCCCGTTTCACTTCCGCGCGGACATCCGTAAGCCCACCGAGCGGCAGACGGTCACGGAGACGAACGACCTCGGTCGCCTCTTTCGTCACGTTCAAATTCGAGAGCACCCGGTCATATGAGTAGTCGGGTTGCATCTTCAGCGCCAAATCTTTTCCGAGCGAGCTCGCCGCGTGACCGGCAAGCTGTTGGCGCAATTTTTCATATTCTAATACGCGTAACGCGTGGTCCATCTAGCATGTTCCTTTCTATCGCTTCGCCGCAAAGAACGCCTTGGCGTCTTCAAACGTGAAGCAGTTGATAATATCCGATGGTTCGAGATAGGCTTTCCGTGCGTGCAACACACCGAGGGCCATGTCTTCCATCATATCTGGGTGATGCGTATCCGTGTTGATCATCACTTTGACGCCCGCCGCCTTCGCCTTCTTCAGCGTAGAAGCTGTCAGGTCGAGGCGGTTCGGGTTGGCGTTCAACTCGAGCGCCGTCCCTGTCTCTTTGGCGAGTGCGATCAACTTGTCCTCGTCGATTGGATAGCCGTCCCGACGACCGATGAGTCGACCCGTCGGATGGGCGATCACGTTGACGTACGGAGAACGACAGGCGTTCTCGAGACGAGCCATGATCTCGTCGACCGATTGGTCCATCTTCGAATGGATGGAGGCGACGACGTAATCGAGCGTCTCTAGAAACTCGGGTTCATAGTCGAGCGTCCCGTCAGGACGGATGTCCATCTCAACGCCTCGTAACACGTTCATATCATGTGTCTTCGCGGCCTCGCGGATTTCTTCCCCTTGTGCTTCGAGCCGTTCCTCGGTCAAGCCATTGACGAACGTCAAATACTTCCCGTGGTCGGTGATGGCCATCCATTCATAGCCGCGATCTTTCATCGCCACGACAATTTCGTCGACGGTCAACTTCCCGTCCGACCAGACCGTGTGCATGTGCGCGTCAGCCTTGATGTCCTCGAGCGTGACGAGCTTCGATAAGTCGTGCTCGAACTCAGCATGCCCCTCCCGAAGTTCAGGCGGGATGAATGGGAGACCGTACCGTTCGAACAATTCTTCTTCTGTTTTTGGTTGCCACAATCCGTCTGCTGTCTCGACCCCATATTCGGAAATGGACTCTCCTTTTGCTTTCGCGAGTTGACGCATGCGGACGTTGTGGTCTTTCGAACCCGTGAAATGGTGAAGCGTCGCAGCGAACGCGCCTGGCTCGACCATACGTAAATCGACCGATACCATCTCTTCACGTTCGAGGACGAGCGAGACTTTCGTCTCGCCTGCCGCAATCACTTCGTTGATGAACGGCAAAGCGAGCAGCTTCTCACGTAGCTCAATCGGCTCCTCGGTCGCGATGATGAAGTCAAGGTCTTTACACGTCTCTTCGGCACGGCGGAAGCTTCCTCCGACCGAATGACGCAAGACGAGCGTCTCCTTCTCTAACACCTCATTGATTTCTTCAACGATTGGTCGCATGACTGCATAAGCCAATCGTTCTGGACGTGATTCGAGGTTCTTCGCGGCGGCGAGTAATTTCTCCACACTCTTCGCCCCGAAACCGGGTAATGATGCAGCCGTCCCATCTTCGAGTACACGGATGAGCGACTCCAAGTCGACGACACCGATTTCACGGAGTTTAGCAAGTTTCTTCCCGCCGAGCCCTTGAATTTTCAAGAGCTTCATCAAACCGAACGGAATCTCTTCTTGCAGTGCTTCAAGTACTTCACTGCGTCCTGTGTCTCGATACTCTTCAAGGACTGCAGCCGTCCCTTTCCCGATTCCTGAGATGGACGTCAAGTCGTCGATGTCCTCGAGTTCAAGGTCCGTGTTCTCTAGCGCTGTCGCCGCCTTGCGGAACGCATTGATTTTAAACGGGTTCTCCCCTTTGATCTCCATATATTGCGCGATCTTCTCGAGCAACATCATCGCTTCTACTTTATTCATATGCTTCCCCCTCTTCACACAGAAAAGACCGAGACACAAGCACTAGCTTGCATTCCGGCCTGTCGTGTCACAACATCTTATTTGAAAACCAATCCGATAGATATGGCGTGTCTTGAATGATATATGTCGCTAGCGACGATTTGTCGACGGCGTTTTGAACGCTCGCCATCGGCACGAACGCGATCACCCAAAGGATGAAGAATGTGATGACATATGCCTCGAAGAATCCTAGGACAGCTCCGATCACACCTTTTAATTGGCGCAAAATTGGCAAGTCCGTCAAGAAGTCGAGCATCGCCAAGATGAGATGCAAGACGAGTTTCGTAATGAGGAACAAGACGACGAACCAAAAGACGTTATAAAATGTCATCTCAATCCCTGAAAGGGAATTGAGGTCCAACACGCCACCCGGGAGCGTTCCGTCGAGCTGAGACGGATACGGGATCCACAGCTTGAACGCTTCGGCTAACTCTTTATAGTACGTATTGGCGACGAGAAAACTGATGATGAGCGCGACCCAATGGCCGAGCTGTAGAATCGCGCCACGACGGAAGCCGTTGACGATTCCGATAAACAAGAAAAACAGTATAAGTAGCGTAACCATGGATTGATTTATTCTCCCATATTTCGTTTAGTTTTGACGTGGTCGCTCGCGATTTGAATCGCAGCCAAGACCGCTGCCTGACGAGCATCTAGATGAGGGGATTGTTCACGAATTTCGCGGATCTTACTGTCGACCAAAAAGCCTACTTCCCTCACGTGGTCAGCGGGTTCTTCGCTTACGATCGTATAGTCTTGACCCGCAATGTGAATCGTTGTTCGTTGTAACTGCACGCGCACCCCTCCTTTACGTCTGTCAGAATTAATCATAACATCGTTTTTATATTAGGAAAAGGAGAAGCCCCTTCCCTTGATATGTACAACATTTTCTAATACCCTTCTAAACAGTTGTCAAACGTCTTTCTTTAGAAAAATTGTAAGAGAAGGTGGCAACATTCCGTAAAATGTGCGAAAATATCAACTATTCAAACAAACAGAAAGGGTGATTGATTTGAAATTACGTATTGGCCTCTTAGGTCGCATCATCATCGCGATCGCTTTCGGTATTTTACTCGGGAGCATTGTACCAGAAAGTCAGAACTGGATTGTTCGGACGTTCGTGACGTTCAACACGGTCTTCGGGCAGTTCTTAGGCTTCGCTATTCCATTAATTATTCTTGCTTTTATCATCCCGGGTATCGGGGAACTTGGAAAAGGAGCAGGAAAGCTGGTCGGACTCACAGCACTCATCGCTTACGCATCAACCATCATCGCCGGAACATTAGCATACTTTGCAACAAGCAACTTGTTCCCGCAAATTTTGACACGGTCGACGACAGGAGCAGAAAATCCAGAAGAAGCCTTGTTGAAAGGGTTCATGGAATTTGAGATTCCACCTGTATTCGGTGTTATGACCGCACTTATCTTAGCTTTCGTCATCGGAATCGGGATTGCCGCGATCGAAAGCAAACGGTCACTCGACCTCGCCATGGATTTCCGCGATATCATCGAACTCTTAATCAGTAAAGTCATTATTCCATTACTTCCAATCCACATCGCCGGAATTTTCATGAACATGACGTACGCTGGTCAAGTCGCTGAGATCCTATCGGTCTTCTCGCTCGTCTTCGTCACAATCATCGTCCTTCATTTGACGATGCTCATGATTCAATATTCAATCGCAGGTGGTCTTAACAAAGAGAATCCGTTCAAGTTGCTCAAGACGATGATGCCGGCTTACTTCACAGCCATCGGGACGCAATCATCGGCCGCGACGATTCCAGTCACGCTTCGCCAAGCGAAGTTGAACAACACGGACGAAGGTGTCGCGAACTTCGTCATCCCGCTCTCGGCAACGATCCACTTGTCAGGGTCGACGATCACACTCACATCGGTCGGTGTCGCGCTCATGTACTTGAATGGCATGGCGTTATCCTACGCAATCATGCTTCCATTCATCCTCGCACTCGGTGTGACGATGATTGCAGCACCAGGTGTACCAGGCGGGGCCGTCATGGCATCGCTCGGATTGTTCGGCTCGATCCTCGGATTCGACGCGACGATGCAAAGTTTGGTCATCGCACTCTACTTGGCACAAGATAGCTTCGGGACAGCAACAAACGTCACGGGTGACGGTGCCATCGCGAAAATCATTCATTACTTCAAACACAACACAAAACTTCTCGACAACACGTCGTCGAAACAAGAAAATATCGCATAATGAACGACTCATAAACGGGCAAGCCATCAGGTTTGTCCGTTTTTGTCTACATATAATAAAGGAGAGAACCATATGGAATGGATTGAATGGAAAGACCCTAATCACTTCTCAGACCGCGTCATGACGGCATTACTCGACGAGGAGGCAAAGAATAGCCTCATGATTGGCGTCTTGAATAACGTCAAACAAGGAATCTATGAAACGTTTCATCAGTTCACAGTCGAAGAGGACGGGGAGCTTCTCGCCATCCTCCAAGTGACACCACCGCATCCACTTCACTATATCGTCGTGAAGACGGAGCGCTCGGACCTTCTCCCGTCTTTCATCATCCCCCACCTTTTGAAAGAAGCAGTCCCCTTCGCGGAAGTCGTCTCGGAACGACAGCAAGCGGAACGTTTCGGGAAAGTATGGCAGGAGTTGACGTCTGGGTCGAGTGAGATGTTCATGTCCCAAGGTCTTTATCGCCTCGACAGCGTGGAAGACATCGACATGGCAAAAGGCCACATGCGAGAAGCGACGAAGGCCGACCAGGCACAGCTCGAAGCTTGGTATAGTGCCTTCGAAGCCGAATCAGGTCTCCGATCATCTCCACCAGAGAAGGTGACGAAGGCTGTACAGACGATGCTCGACAGGGAAGAGGCTGTCTTTTGGGAAGTCGACGGACAGGTCGTCTCGTGTGCGAAACGCGCACGTCCAACTGAGAACGGGATCACCGTTTCATTTGTCTACACATCACCTGATGCACGTGGTAGAGGTTACGCGCGAAGTCTCGTTGCAGACCTTAGCCGCCAATTACTTGAGACGAAATCGTTCTGTGTCCTCTATACCGACTTGACGAACCCGACATCGAACAAAATCTATCGGGAAGTCGGTTACCGACAAATCATGGACTCTGCTTGGGTCCGACTCGCTAGATGAAACACATCGCCTCCCCTATACTAATAGAGGAGGCGATTTTTCATGAACAGATTATTCGGTTGGTGGCTCCGTATCCCCCGACAGATCCGATTGACCGCTTTGACACTTGTCACGCTCGCGATACTCGGCTATATGGTGTTCCTTGGAGGCCGGAGCATGCTCGATGACCCAAACTTCGAAACGCTATGGCTCAGTGTCATCGGTGCCTCCCTTTTGACGTTCATCGTCTATAGGGCAACAAAAAAGTGATCGACGCGTTCGTCGATCACTTTCTTTGTGTTTAGAAGAATGATGCTGGGTTAACTGTGCTTCCCGCGCTCGATGAAGAGTACGAATAGCCGCCACGGTGAATCTCGAAGTGAAGGTGTGAACCTGTCGAGTTCCCTGTGCTACCCATGCCGCCAATGTTTTGTCCTTGTGACACGCGTTGACCCGCAGAAACGGATACCGAGTTCATGTGAGCATATACTGTCGTCCATACTTGTCCGTTGATCACGTGTGCGATCATGACCTGGTTTCCGTATGCGCCACCCCAACCTGCACGGAGGACCGTACCTGTTTGTGCTGCATAGATCGGTGTACCGACTGGACCTGCGATATCAAGAGCGTTGTGGAACGAGTAGCCGTTCGCTCCGCTTGCTGGACCCCATCCTTGTGTGAGGCGACCGCTTGCTGGACGTTGGAACATGCCACCGCTTGCTGGTGCAGACGCTACCGGTGCTGTTGAAGCACTTGAACCGCTATTCGAGCTTGAACCTTGTTGTTTTTTCGCCGCAGCAGTTGCTGCCGCTGCACGACGTGCTTCTTCTTCAGCACGACGTTGCGCTTCGATTTCTGCTTGAATCGCTTGTTCTTGAGCTTTGAGCGTATCTTCCATCTCTTGAAGGCTCATGAGTTTTGATTCGAACTTCACTTTTTCAGCTTCGAGTTTCTTGATTTTCGCCGCACGCTCTTTCATTTTTTGATCGAGCTCTTTCTGACGTTTTTCAAGTTCTTCTTTTTGCTTCACGAGTGAGTCGCGCTCCGCTTTCAAATCAGCTTGCGCTTTCGCGAGTTTTTCTTTCGTTGCTTCGTATTCTTCGAAGATCTGTTGGTCGTTCTCTTGAATCGTACCAGCTGTGATCATACGTGTGATCAAATCACCGAAGTCTTTAGAACCGAAGATGAACTCAGCCCAGTTGACTGACGAGCCACCATTCTTTTGCATCGTCGCCATACGATCTTTCATAAGATCTTCTTGGGCTTTCATTTTCGCTTCGTACTTTTTAATTTGTGCTTGAAGCTTTTTAATTTTTTCTTCAGTGGCACGAATCTCAGCTTTTTTCTGAGCGACATCGTTGATGACGTCTTGGAGTTCAGCATCTAACTTGTTGATCTCTTGCTGCTCTTTGCTGATGGCTTGCTCACGTGATTGAATCGAAGAGTTTGCTTTCGACTGTTCACTGCTATTCTTTTGTCGTTGTTCTTGTACTTTCTTCTGCTTCTCTGTAAGTGAGGCTGCATAAGTCGGTGACGTTCCGCCGATCAAGAGTGCGCCTAGAGTGACTGTAGCTGCAAATTTTTTCAAGTTATACACTGTGCTTCCCTCCGCTGATTCCCGTGTAGTTTTTATCTATAGTCGTAAAGTATTTTTTACAAGATAAGTCGCGACATTTCGTTCGCTCTGTGACTCATTATAGCAATCTAAACCAAAATTTATTTTACACTTATATTTCATTCGTATGACATTGACCTAATTTAGGTTTTATCCTTTAAAAAACGTGGGTATAGACGATATTTTGTTTGGTTTGTTGTCACAAAATAGCTTTAAAAAGAAAAAAAGCACTTCAAGAAAGCGCTTTTCACATAGTAACCTATTCATTTTTTTGACTACCTTAAGGCTACATAACCGGCCCGTTTGCTATTTTTCCGTTTCGAACGAAGGAATAACAACCCACCGAACAAGATGACACCTGCGGCAGCACCCGTACTATCCAAAAGGACATCTTCTAACAGCGCGGTCCGTTCAGGAGTCAAACTCTGATGATACTCATCAAAGATCGCCACCGTGTTCGCGAGTGCCCAAGCGAAGAGTACGTTCAGTCCCGCATGAAGATTCGTTCTCGAGATGGCCTTCACGAATAAGGCACCGAGAACGAAGAACGTGACGACATGTGCCGTCTTCCGCATAAAGAACTCAATCAATCCTGCCGTCCCTAACGTATCAAGTGAGATTTCCTTTCCTGCGTAGTCGAACTGTACGTTCGCGAGCGTCGGTTCGATCCAGCTCCAATTGAATCGCTCGAGTGGCGAAACGATAGACTGGTCCGAGTAAGGCGTCGCACTTGATAAAAAGAGTCCGATTAAAATAAGCGCAATCCATATAAATTCATTTTTTAAAAATCGCATAACACCGTTCCTTTCTACAACGTTTTTCATTATACGGATTCTTTCTTCGGAATGATGTAACAGCGACATCATGATTTCATAACAATTTGATTGCACGCAACGCGTTCAAGTTCGAGTCTGTCCCCTTCTCTTGGTATACTACAGAAAAAGGGGGAATCACCATGATTTATGATTTTGAAGCAGTAGACATGAAAGGACAATTGCAACCGTTAGCTACATATAAAGGCGACGTCTTACTTATCGTCAACACGGCGAGCAAATGTGGGTTCACGCCACAGCTCGAAGGTCTCGAGTCACTTTACAACACATATAAGGGACAGGGTCTACAGGTCTTAGGCTTCCCGTGCAACCAGTTCGGTCATCAAGACCCGGGTTCCAATGAAGAAATCCAGGAGTTCTGTCAACTAAATTACGGGGTCTCGTTCCCGATGTTCGCGAAAGTCGACGTGAACGGCAAGGATGCCCACCCACTCTTCACCTATCTCTCAAAAGAAGCGCCCGGGCTTCTCGGGTCGAAGGCGATCAAATGGAACTTCACGAAGTTTTTAGTCGATCGCGACGGGAACGTCATCGAACGCTTCTCGCCACAGACAACACCGGCCGAGATTGAGGATGCGGTCAAAAAACTGATTTAATACGAAAAAGGATGGCTCCGAAGAGTCGTCCTTTTAACGTGGAGTGATGAAGTTGATCGTGTAGAACGGACTGTCTTCTTCATTGTAAGCGAGTCCGACGGCAGCATGGGTGAAGCGCGGCTGCATGATGTTCTCACGATGCCCTTTCGAGTTCATGAGTCCCCAATGCGCATGGAACACGCTCATCTGTCCCATGGCCAAGTTTTCGCCGGCCATCGAATACGAAAGTCCTGCTTCGTCCATTCGATCGAACGGGTCCTGTCCTTCTGGGTCCGTATGGCTGAAGAAGTCGTTCTCCGCCATATTCTGACTATGCGCCCGTACGACCGGATAGAGTGGTTCGTAGTCAGCTAGAGCATTTAAATCAAATTTCTCCCGATCCCAATTCATGAGAATACGCATCAACTGCTCATTGGCGACTGTTCCCTCTTTCGACAAATCACCATAGTAGCCCTCACTCGCCTCTTCGACACGGCGGTCGACCGATAAGATCCCTTTCAAGAGGTCGTCGTCATGCTGGTCAAAAAAGAAAGTGACATACTGTCCGTCGATTGCGAAAACGGAAAACGATGGATCGTCCGGAATCAAGTATCGATTCAATCCCTTATTATACGAAGTCACCGCCTCGAAGCCGATGTCCTCGACTTGATCACGGGTCGTTTCATTCAGTAC
Source organism: Exiguobacterium sp. s163 (assembly GCF_018617135.1). Classification (GTDB taxonomy): domain Bacteria; phylum Bacillota; class Bacilli; order Exiguobacteriales; family Exiguobacteriaceae; genus Exiguobacterium; species Exiguobacterium profundum. The sequence goes on along the minus strand of NZ_JACSJN010000002.1, from coordinate 6,227 downwards.
AAGACCTCGATACGTGCTACCTGTCTCGAACTGATAGAATCCTTTTTTCGCACCGTCCTCATCAATCAGTTCAAGTCCGCGGTCACCGCCACGTTCGACCAAATACCAGTCATGCCCGGCATACTGACTTGCGAACTTTGGCGCGTCTGTCGCTCGTTCGGTCGCCACCTCAGACTCCACCTGAATGCTCGTCGGGGCAGAGACGTTCGGCATCTCATATTGCCAAGCCATATAGAGTCCAATCCCCATCAAGAGGATGATCAATTTTCGAAACATGGCTCCTCCTTCCTTACTGCTCGCGCTGACGCTCCCCGAAATCGTGTAGTCTCGTCTTGATATCGGTGAGCATCTCCATGTATGCGACATACGTCGCTTCGTCTATATTCAGCATACCACTTACTTGTAACGGCACATTCGCCGCCTGCTCACGCAACGCGCTACCGCTTTCGGTCAAACGAACGATGATTTTTCGTTCGTCGTCCGTCGCACGACTTTTCTCCACATAGCCGATTTGGATGAGCCGTTTGACGAGCGGCGACAATGTCCCAGAGTCGAGCGTCAACCGCGATCCGAGTTGTCGCAAATCGATTCCATCCTCTTCCCATAAGACAAGCATCACGAGATATTGACTATACGTCAGGTTTAGCGGTGCTAAAATTGGGCGATATAACCGGGTAAGCTCTTTTGAGGCGGTATACAATTGAAAACAGATTTGATGTTCTAACTTTAACGATTGGTCCATACGTAATCCTCCGTACTCTTCTTTAGCCAAGCATATCACTTGCGAAACTTTTTGACTGCTCTATAATTTAAATTGTGCACAACTTAATTGTTAAAAATGAAATGGAGGAATTCAATCATGAAATCACTATTCACAGCATCAGCAACAGCAATCGGTGGCCGCGAAGGTCATGTGAAATCAACAGATGGCGTCATCGACATGAACGTCTCGATGCCTGGCGCGAAACACGTAGACGGTGCGACAAACCCGGAACAACTTTTCGCAGCTGGCTATGCGGCTTGCTTCGGTAGTGCCCTCAACCTCATCATCGGAAAAGAACGTGTGAAGACAGACGGTTCAAGCGTCACAGGTCACGTCACATTAAACCAAAACGATGAAGGGTTCTTCATTTCAGTCGAACTTGAAGTCGAAATCAAAGGTGTCGACCAAGCGACAGCAGAGCGCCTTGTCGAAGAAGCACACCAAGTGTGCCCTTATTCAAAAGCGACTCGCGGAAATGTCGACGTCAAATTGACAGCGAAAGCTGCATAACATTCATCCCGCTCTCTTGAGCGGGATTTTTTTTGCTTAACCCTGCCTATCAGAGTAAGATAGAGACACGATTAAGGAAGGAGGGAGCACTGATGAAGAAACATAAATCAACTCTTCTTTTTGTTGCACTCGGCATTTTGTTGTTCACGGCGACGTACAATGGGTTGACCGTCCGGACGTATGACGTGACGTCCGATAAACTGTCAGCAGACGAGTCTCTCCGCATCGTGCTCCTCTCCGACTTACACAGCGCTTCATACGGTTATAAACAGTCGATTTTGATTGACCAGGTCCGTGCACAGAAACCGGATCTCATCGCCTTACCTGGTGATTTACTGGACCGATATCGTTCACCTGAACCCGCATTCGAACTAATCGAAGGGCTTGAAGGAATTGCACCGATGTATTTCGTGACCGGTAACCATGAAATCGATGGATCGGATGACTATGTCCGTCACGATGTGAAAAACGTGTTTCGCTCAAATGGCGTCAATGTTCTCGAAGACGAATGGGAAACGGTCACCATCAATGGGATCGAACTCGTAATCGGCGGTTTAGAAGACCCTCTTCGTGGGTTTAGAGAAAACATTTATACGGATTGGGATGCGGAGTCGACTGCGGCGATGCAGGATATCGCCCCCGATGAGACGTTCAAGGTGCTTCTCTCCCACCGTGCCGAACAAGTCGACACGTATGCTAAACTTCCATTCGACCTCGTCTTATCCGGACATGCTCATGGCGGTCAAGTGAGAATCCCTTACTTGATGAACGGATTATTCGCACCTGACCAAGGCTTCTTTCCTGAATACGCAGGCGGACTCTATGAACATGAGACGTTTACTCACGTGATTGGACGAGGATTCAATTACAGCTTCAACATTCCACGTATTTATAATCCACCAGAGATTGTCGTGATCGATGTGAATGGTCAAAGATAGTCATCATCGAATTCCAAGATTTAGTTCATCTTTTTTAAAAGAAGGGTATACAAGCTATGTTGCTAATTACTTGTCTTTAAAAAGGAGGAATGAATTATATGCGCGCAGTAACTTATCAAGGAACTAAGAAGATTGAAGTAAAGGACGTTAAAGATCCCGAAATCGAAAATCGGGAAGAAATCATTGTAAAAATTACATCGACAGCTATTTGTGGATCAGATCTTCATATCTATCAAGGGAATATGCCTACTCGCCCTGGTTTTATCATTGGACATGAGCCTATGGGAATAGTTGAAGAGACTGGACCTGATGTAACTAAAGTGAAAAATGGTGATCGGGTCGTCCTTCCATTCAATGTATCATGTGGTCACTGCTTTTATTGTGAAAATGAGATGGAGAGTCAGTGCGATAACTCTAACCACGCCCCTCACACTGATGCTGGTGGTTTATTTGGATATACTGAACAGTTTGGAAATCATCCCGGTGGTCAAGCAGAGTTTCTAAAGGTTCCATACGGTAATTTCATGCCGCTTGTCATCCCCGAATCATGTGAGCTTGAAGATGAGGCACTTCTCTTTTTATCTGATGTTATTCCAACAGCATGGTGGAGTTTAGATAATGCTGGCATGAAAGCTGGAGATACGGTAGTGGTTCTCGGATCAGGTCCTGTGGGGTTAATGACTCAAAAATTAGCTTGGGTACGTGGGGCTAAACGCGTTATTGCTGTAGATCCCGAACTCTATCGACTAAATCGGGCAAAACTATCAAATAAAGTAGAAACAATCCTTTTAAAAGATCCAACTGAGACAGGAAAATATATCTATGAGATTACGAATGGCGGGGCAGATGTTGTTATCGACTGTGTAGGTATTGATGGAAAAAAATCTTCAATTGAAAAGATAGAACAAAAACTTATGATCCAAGGCGGTACACTAAGCGCAATCAAAGTAGCAAAAGAAGCGGTTCGTAAATTTGGGGTCGTTCAACTTACCGGGGTATACCCAATGAATTATAATCAGTTTCCGATGGGAGATTTTTTCACCCGAAATGTTACTTTGAAAACAGGACAAGCACCTGTTATTCATTATATGCCTGAGTTATTTCAGATGATCGTAGATCAAAAATTTGACCCTACTGACATTATCACGCATCGTTTATCTCTTGAACATGCTGCTGATGCCTATCACTTATTCAATGAGCATTTAGATGACTGCGTAAAAGTAGTATTGAAGCCTTAGTAAAAGGGAGTTCAGTCCAAACTGAACTCCCTTACTCTTCACTACCAGATGATTCGTTCTTCACAACATTGTCGTTCCCGTTCAATCTGGACCGTCGAACGTTCGAACTTCCCGTATTTCCGGATTCGTTCCGTCACTTGTCTCAAGACGTCTTGATCATCCGTCTCTTCTCCAATCAACACGTGACAAGTAGCTGCATGCTCGCTCGACGAGATGGACCAGACATGCAAGTCGTGCACTTCTTTCACTCCGCCAACTTTAGCAATCTCTTCTTGCATCGCCCGGACATCAATCTGTTCCGGCGACCCTTCCATCAAGATATGAATCGCGTCACGCGTCACCCGATAGCCACTGATTAAAATCAAAATCGCAACAAAGGCGCTCGCGACCGGGTCCGCCCACGTCCATCCGAACAACATGATGAGGACTGCTGCCGTGACGGCTCCGACCGAGCCGAGCAAATCTCCGAATACGTGCAACAACGCACTCTTCACGTTCAAATTATCTTTCTCCCCGCGCATTAAAATCCAGGCGGCAAGGATGTTGACGAGTAGCCCGATGATGGCGACGACAAGCATCCCACTGCTCAAAATTTCTGGTGGCGCGCTTAGTCGCTGATACGCCTCAAACAGGATATAGACCGAGATGACGAGTAGTGTGTAAATTATGGTTTTATTTCGCACTAACTTCAAGCGCTATGTTGCACTAATAGAACAAAAAAAGACTATTTCGCTAAATGAAATAGTCCTTTTTATTACTTATTTTACTCCAATGACTAAACTATCTCGTGCAGCTTCCACTACTTCTGTCGTGATAGTTTCAAGGTTATTGATTTCTAATATTCTTTCGATTTGGGTGAAAAGTCTTTGGATAAGTCGAAAGTTTCCACTGGTAATTTTAATAATACTAGTGACAGCTTCATAATTAGCAAAATCTTCCAGTTGGACAGATAATCCTAACTCTTCCCATTTGTATTCCAGAATATGGTGGATCTCGTCTTTACTCAATCTGTCAAATTCATGGGCAAAACCTATTCTCGAGTAGAGTTGAGGATAACGAGCCAATCGCTTTTCTATACCCGGCATTCCAATAAAGATCATAGCCACATCTTTTTGGTCATAAATATCTCTTAATTGTTCTAAATGCTGTACTTTTAATCGATCTATTTCATCAATAATAATGAGATCAATTTCTTCATACACATTCGTTGAGTATTTTTCTTCTGCTCCTAACTGAAGAACTCTATACATACTTTTAACCATACCCATTTTACCACCGATCATATCGATTTCATTCGTCATTTTAGTCGCCCGTATGGCTGGAGCGGTGTAAAATATTGTTTTCGCTTCAAGGATTTTTTCATCTGCATTCATTCCGATTTCTTCCGATTTTTTGTAATCAATTTGTTTTTCGACCCAATTCCAATTTGAATATTGCTTAGCGGATAAAGTTTTCCCAACTCCGGGTAATCCATAACAAATTCCGATATATTTGTATTTGATACATGCCTGACAAAATTCTACAAAGCGTTTATATTCTTTTGTTTCAATAAAATAGGGTGTTTTATTCATTGTAATACCTCTTAATTTTTGACTTCTTAGAATCTTTTTTGTTTACAGGATTATCTAACTCTTTCTGCTTAGATGAAATAAGTTCTTCCGCAATATTATTTCCAGAATGGAGCTGATTTTCAAGGTTTTTCCGTGCTTTATTACGTGCCGCAACAATCTCTTTTAAATCGACTTCGTAATCAGAAATTTCAGGAGAAATTGCCGTACATAAATATTGGTCTTTGTAAAATACACGAATCTCAGCAATATCTCTTGGATCATATCGAATGATAACAGTTTCACCTACATAAGCTGCTAAATTGGTGTCAATATATCTTAAACCTTGGAAGTGAATTCCATCAGAATGAACTTTTCTTGGCTTTCCAACATTTAATAACAATAAATCTAAACTTTCTAGACTATCTGGTTGATGAGGAAGAAATCCTGAATTATTCCACATCTTTATAGGTTCCTGTTTTGTAGTGCCATGCACTCTATGGTGATAGTCATATATAATAAAATGCGCTAATTTCTCATCAAGCTCTTTTATCGTAAGAAGATTTAAAGTATTTTGATTCCCAATGTAACCTGGTAAATCTTGCAAAAATAATTGATTAATTGTTAAAAAGAAACGTTCTATTTTCCCCCGTCCTCTTGGCATACCTACCGTAGAAAAAATAAGATTGATTTTTAAATCAATTGCGACTTGCTCCAAATGATTTGAAGTGAAATCACTTCCGTGATCGGTATAGAAAGTTTCAGGTATACCACATATTTGCCAATCAGAGTTGCTTTTTTTCCATATTGCTTGGTGTAAAACTAAAGAAGTTTGAATAGCAGAAGGAGCTTGAAAACTAAGGAAATACCCTGCAACTGCTCGGCTATAATCATCTAAAATAATTGTTAACCATGGCCTCTCAGGCTTTCCTTTTTCGTTTAAAACAAGGATATCCAAGGGAGTGTGGTCAGCCTGCCATATTTCATTGGGATAATAAGACTCACGACGATAAACCAAATCATAATTATTTTGATATTCTTTTTTTCCTTTATGAGCAAGTTCCTTTAATTGTGGCGACAGATTTTTAGCAATCGCATATACTTGATTGTAACTAGGCGGGGCCCAATTTTTCTTTTTACAAGATGAATTATAAAATTAAGTGCAACACCCCAAAGTGAACACAAAAAAGCCCATGACGCTTTCCTCGTGTAGAATGAAGTCACCACAACA